>JAGWGP010000045.1 GCA_028867285.1 Microcaldota archaeon
TGTCTGCGGTCGCGTTTGCCAGGAGTATGGATGTGGTGGTGCTGGTGGTGGTGGGGATGAAGTTGCCCGCAAAGTTGATCGCCAACTTGGATCCGCTAAGCACGTTGGAGCCTGAATATGCAGGGGTGTAGTTGAAGCTGCCTACCTTTAGCTTCTGCACGTTCGCTGCGTATGCCCCGTATGCGGTGGCAAAGATTATGTTTCCAGGGGTCATGATGCTCTTTGTCTGGTTGTCGTAGGTAACGCTCCATATTATGTTGAGCGGCAGCCCGTTCTCCGTAAACGTGGTCTGCGCGGTGAATGAGATCGACTTTGCAGCCCCCGCAGCCGAGTTGCCCAACATGGGGCTGGGTGTGAGGGTCACCGAGTTGTAGATGGTGTTGGAGATGGAGAAATTATAGATCCCGTTAGAGGTTGTGAACGTTATGAAGGAAGAGGTTGAACTTTTCTGGATGCCGTTGAAGGTTGCCTGAAACAGGGCATTGGGGGGAAGGCCCGCCTCGCTGAATGTTGTGTTGAGCAGAGAGGGCGGGGCTATCGTGGTGGTGGAGGTTGTCGACAACGATGTGGTGGATGTAGATGGGGAATTGGAAAGTATCGTGGTGGTGGCTGGCGCCGATGTAGTTGTAGTGGGAGCCGATGTGGTGGTAGTTGGAAGGGTGGTGGTCAGAGCTGACGATGTTGAAGTGCTGGAGGCGGAACTCGAGGTGGTAGAGGCCGATGTTGATGTGCTGGCAGCTGTTGTGGCAACAGTTGTGGGTGAGGATGTGGTTGATGTGGCGAGCGTTGAAGAGGATGTGCTGGTGCTCGGGGCGTTTGACACCGTTGTCGTCGATGTAGATGGCGTGGTGGTGAGGGAGGATGTGGTGGTGTTGGCGGTCTGGTTGAATGTTGTCTGCCTCTTGGTGAAGATGTGCATGCTCACCTGGGCAGGGGTGTGCATAACCGCGAAGACTATGAGCATTATCAGCGACGCGTGCAGGACCCCGCTATCATACAGCAGTTTACCCAAGTTTATCGCTAATCGTTATGCTGGAAAGGAATAAATCATCATCGCCGCCTGAACAGGCCGAGAAGCCACGCCACGAAGCCGCCGCCAGCAGGCAAGCCGCTCTCCTTCTGCTCGGTCCTCGCTGAATAGAGCCTCGAGAAGTCGAGCATCGCCTTCGAGAACGGGGACCTCTTCCTGTATAAGAAGGCCGGTATGTGCGCGGCTATGCTCATCGGGACCACGTCGTCCTCGGGGAACATAGCGTCCACCCTGCTGCCGTAGGCGCTCTCTATCTCCCTGGGGCTGAGCTCGAACGCCCTGCTCCTCACCCTGTTGACCACTAGGCTGTGCCTTATGTGGTACTTGTCGAACACCTGCGACGACCTTATCGCGCTAGTCGTCGCCTGCATGTCCGGGGTCATCACGATGAGGGCCTCGCTTATGTCCACGAACACCTCCTTGCTGAAGCCAGGAGGGGTGTCTATCACTATGAAGTCGTACTTGGTCTTCTCCAGCATCCTCGTGAACCTCACTATGCTCTCGTAGCTCGGTTCGAACTGCTTCTGGCTTATCTCCCCGCACAGGATGTGGAGCCCGGTGGATGGGTGTATGGTGGTGACGTTCTGCAGTCTCGCCCTGCCCTTCATGACAGCCCTGAACCCTGAGCTAACCTCCTCCAGGCCGAGATGCATAGCCACTACCGGGTTTATGTAATCGGCATCGACGAGCAGCACGCTGTAGCCCAGCTGCTTGAGTATTATCGCTAGGTTAACGGATATGGTGGTCTTGCCCACTCCGCCCTTCTGGGAGGAGACCCTGACTATGTACGGCTGGGCCATCTAATTCCTCCCGAAGAGCAGCCTGAAGGCCGCAGCTATCCTTGCGAATATGCTGTTCGATTTCTTTGGCTGGAACTCGAAGCCAGCCTTGGTTATGTACTTCTCCGCGAGCTCGCCTATCGCAGACGAGAAGGGCGCCCTCCTGTTCATCAGGTATGCGGGAATTCGCTCCGAGACGCCGATGGGCACTATCTCGCTGTCGGGGAGTATGGCGAGTATCGTGCCGTCGTACATCTCCTCTATCTCCTTGACGTGTAGCTCGTAGCCCTTGTTCCTGAACTTGTTTATCAGCAGCTCGTGCTTGAGCCGCGTCCTGTCGTAGTCGTTGGCCAGCCTGACAGCGCTGACGCACGACGACATCTCAGGCGTCGTTATTATTATCGCCTCGCCGAAGTTGCCGAACTCCTCCTCAGGGAAGAAGCCAGGAGGGGTGTCGACTATCACGAAGTTGTATGTTGTCTTGAATATCTGCCTGAACAGCCTCTGCATCTGCGCGGCTGTTGGGTTGTGGGGCCTCGATACTATCTCGCCGGGTAGGACGTCGAGCCCCGATGGGTTGTGGCGCACCACGGCGCCCTCAAGCGACGACTTGCCGATCAGCACCGCCCTGACCCCGACGTTGGCTCCCTCCACGCCGAGGTGTATGCCCACGCTTGGGTTTATGAAATCCGCGTCTATGAGCAGCGTCTTGCTGCCCGCGAGGCTGAGCGCTATCGCGAGGTTGACCGACACGGTGGTCTTGCCCACCCCGCCCTTCTGCGAGGAGACCCTTATGACGTAAGGCTTACTCAACTTGATCGCTCCTCTTTATCTGCTCCCTTATCCTTATCAGCTGCTCGGACCTGTCCTTCTTGTACCTCGGCCTGCCCAGCCCCTGCCTGCCTATGCGCACCGCCACGTACGCCAGCGCCACCACGACCACGGCCCCGACGCCGATCGCCACGTCGCGCATGCTGATGCTGATCGGGAGCGGCGGGAGCTGCTGCGATGGTGCGGTGGTCTGGGCCTGCTGGGGCAGCACTATCAGCGGTATGGAGTAGCTCAGCGTGGTGTTGCCCTGGCTTATCACCATCGAGAGGAGGCTGGTCCCCGGTGTGCTTGGGGCCGTGACGTCGAACCTGGCGGCGAGCTGCTGGTTGGGGCCAACGCTTACCGACTGGTAAGAGTCGGATATCACTACGCCGGGCGGGCCCGTGAGCGAGAACGAGACCTGGCCCGGCGCCGTGCCCGTGTAGAGCACGTCGGCCTCTATCTGGTCCGTGGTGTTGGTGTAGTATGTGGGTATGTTTATGTCAAGGACCTTGAGCAGGTTCTGCGGCGCAGGCGCCTGCGGCGCCACGAATATGTTGTTTATCTTCTGCAGCAGCTGCTGGTTCTGCGGCCTGGTTATGGTGTAGTAGGCATAGATCTGCTGGCCAGGGGGTATGACGCCGATGTTCCAGGTTATCACGTAGTACTGGTCCCTGACCGTTATTGTCGCGGGCGCGCCGAACGCGACTATCTGCGAGGCGTTGACGGCCACGCCCACGGGTATGAGCGTCTGCAGCGTGAGGTTGGACCTGGTGTTGTTGTACGGGCTGGTCACCTTTATCACTCCGCTCGCCGTGTTGGTGTTGTTGAGCAGGGTTATCTGGTTGAGTATGGAGGTCCCCTGCGCCGACTGCGGCGCTATGGTGAAGGTGAGGTACTGGACCTGGCTGTGGGTCACGTTGGCGGCGGTGATCGACACGTTGAGCGGTATGACGTAAGTGCCGGGCGTAGCGTTGGCCGGGGCGTTGAAGAACAGGTTTATGGTGCTGGACTGCCCGGGGCCGAGCACAAGGCTCTTGGTTGACAGGGTGACCAGGCCGTTGTAGAACGAGGGCGGCGAGCCGCTGACGTTCTGCGCGGCGAATGTCACAGGCATCCTCTGTTGGGCCCGTGGATCGCCGCTGCCGGAGACCGGCGCGAGCGTTGTGCCCTCGAACGACACGTGCCCCACTCCGAACGTGACGAGCTCGCTTGACGTAGAGGATGATTGGAAGGTCATGCTGTATATCGCCGACGTGCCGGGCGCGAGGGATGTGAATAGAGGGGCCGAGACCACGGTGAGCTGCGGCATCTGCACTATGGTAGGCCCTGGCCCGGGTCCGGTTGGCGTTGTGCCACCACCGCCTCCACCTCCGCCACCACCGGGAACCGTGTATGACAGCGATGCGGTGTTGGACACTATGTTGACGCCGTTGAATATCGTGTTGGCCGCCATGGTGGCCTGATAGGTCCCGCTGGATGGAGTAACGCCGCTGAGGAGTATCACCACGTTCTCTTCCTGGTACGGGGAGAGCGCTGGCAGCACCACGTTGGTGGTCGAGGCCGCGGGGCCGCTAACTATAAGATTGACGGGTATGTTTGATGTGGCGTACTGGCCGCCGTTGGTTATGTCCGCGAAGAACGTGACGTCGGAGCCCTTGGAGGGGCTGCCCGGCGAGGCGCTGAAGTTGGTTATCAGGAGAGTGGGCGGGTTGAGCGCCTGGAATGTCGGGCTCGAGCTGTTGGTGTAGGAGGCGCTGGTCAGGTTGACCTTCGCCTTGTAGACCGTGTTGGTCAGGTTCGAGGTCGGGAACTGGAAGTCGTAGCTCGTGAGCACCGTGTTTATCTCGTTGACGGTTATCGCGTTCTGGTACGCGACCTTGTTGTTGGCGTTGTTTATTATCGTCAGGAACCCGGTGGCAGATGGATTCGTGCACGCGCTGGAGAGCGACTGCACGGAGAAGCTGGCTGCCACGTTCCCGATTATGGCGTAGCTGGGCTGCACGCTGACGAGTATGTTGTAAGGGCAGAACACGGTGATGTTGGCCGTGAATGACGCCGAGGAGCTCGCGCCCATGGAGAGCGCGGCGACTATGGACAACGCTAAAAATGCGACTTCGTAGACATGGCGCATACAATTAGATGATAGCGATGGTATAAAATGGTTGCGTTCGGCGGACAGTACGCGCGAGAGCGCAGCGCTGGATTTTGCGCGGGTCAGACGTTTATGTAAAGGTCCTCGCCCTCAACCGTGACCGCGTAATACGGCTCGGGATCCAGGTCTAGCGGGAACTCGACCAGGCTGCCGGTGCTGACGTCCCACTTGGCGCCGTGCCACGGGCAGGTTATCACGTTCTGCTCGAGCTCGCCCTCCCACAGCGGGCCGCCCTCGTGGTTGCAGTGGCCCCTCATCGCGTGGAACTTTCCGCCCACGTTGGCCAGGACTATCTCGTCCTTGCCCTCAATCTTCACGAGCTTCATCTTGCCCGGCTGCAGTTCAGTGGTCTTGCCAATGTGCACCTTTGCCATCTTCACACCGAAAATAATTCTTCGGTCCGCTATTTATGCGTTGCTGAAATATTTCAGGAGCAGCGTGCTTTTTTCCAGAGTGTAGGAATGGCGCTAGCCGGATGTTGCTGAGATGATGCCGCCGAGGGCGTTCTTTACCCTCCACCCGGAGTCCGTGATGCGGTACGCCTCGGTCGTGCTCTGGTGCACGTTGGCCTTGGTTATAAGCTTGGTGGATATAAGGGTCTCCATGAGCCATTCGAGCTCCATCACCCCCTCCGGCTCGGAGTCGAACCTTGCGACCTTCCTTATCCCGTTCCTTGTCATGGGGGATGAGGCCATCGCGGTCAGCACGTCGTGGGTTATGTTGATCCTGCTCCTGGTGAGCATCCTCTTCGACTGGCTGTTGCCGCCGCTGGTCCCTGACTCCCCGTAATCGTATACGCTCGACCTCTGGTTCGGGATCAGCGACTCGATCCTTGAAGCCAGACCAGGGATAGCGTCGGGGTGATGGCTACGGTCCAGTATCGCGTTCATTATCCCGACCGCAGTTGCGTAGTCCCTGCCCTTGTCTGTGGTTGCGTATATCGCCCCCTCCTGCCTGAGCATCCCCCATCCCTGAAGCCCCTTTGCCGCGGGGACGATCTTGCCCATGCTCTGGTCCAGCGACTTGCTGAGCCGCTCCAGGCTGACGCCCTCATCGGCCTTGCGCAGGATCTTCACGATGAACCCGTGCCTATTCCGGTAGTCCAGCCTTGGCACTGTCGAAGCATCGATGCCAGCCGCGTTGCGCTCTGAAAG
>JAGWGP010000046.1 GCA_028867285.1 Microcaldota archaeon
CCCTCCTAACCACGCTTATGTTTGCCATGCAATCACGAGACCTGTCGATAGGGCTTGGGAGGCAACTACTTTAACCTCGCATTCCTCCTGATGTTTATTATCTTTCCCAAAAGGGCCCTCTCCTCGTCGGTCAGCATCGCGGCGAGCTCCTTTGTGAAGTGCTGGTAGTCCTCCTCCCCCACCGCCGTGTAAAGCATCTGGTTCTCCCTTATCTGCCTGCCGAACGTCGGCCCCTCCACCGAGATCGCGAACCTGTCCCCCTTCCTCGCCATCTCCACCGGCGACTTGTCGTTCTGTATCCCCTTCACCCTGCCTATCACCTCGCCCACCTCGTTCACGAGCTGGTAGCCGGCCCTCACCCTTCCCTCGATGACGTCCATGCCGAATATCGCCGGATGCGAGGCCCTGAACACGGTGTTGGGCAGCACCTCGATGGCACCGGGGAAGATGACGCGGTCCTCTAGCCTCTTGCTCAGGCTCTTCTGCCTCTCCTCGACGAAAATCTTGTAGTCGTCGATGAGCTTGTAGATTATGTTCCCGCTTATCACCTTCACCCCGCTCGCGTGGGCGGCCTCCGCCGCGTCGTCCTCGACCCCCACGTTGAAGGCCAGCACCATCGAGCTCGCCGGGTCTATCGCGTTCATCGCGAAGGCGTCTATCACGTCCCTCTTTGTGACCCTGCCTATGCCCTTCCTGCTCATCCTGTATCCGGCGCTCTCCATCAGCCTCGATATCGCCTCTATGCTGCCGATGGAGTCCGCCTTGAGTATCACGCCGTTCCTGTCGGTCTTGAATATCTCGCCTATCTCCGCGGTTATCTCCTTCTCGTAGTCCCTGTCCGATGTCTGCACGAACGGGCTCCCCGGTATCGCGTCGTCGAGCCCTGTGGCGCTTATCTTGACCCCGCCCGCCGCGCTCACCGAGTCCACGTAGAAGTACCTGCTCGCCGACTCGCCTATCTGGTGGAGCGGCTTGGGCTTGAGCAGCGCCTTCACCTTCGCTGTCGCTATGCTGTTCGCCGTGGCGAAGGCTATGGTGTCGTTGACTCTGAGCGTGCCGTCGTAAAGTATGACGTCTATGGTTATCCCCAGCCCCTTCACCTCCACCTTCTCGAGTATGCTCCCCCTGCCCGGCCCCTTGACCTCTATGTTGAGCTTCGCCTCAAGGTACTTCTGCGCGAGCCCCGACGCCACCATGAGCAGCTCCGCTATGCCCTCCCCTGTCTTCGCGCTGAGCGGCACTATCGCCAACTCCGACTGGAAGTCCTTTATCCTGTTGAACGCCTCGCTGCTGAACCCGAGCTCGCTCAGCCTGCCAACGAGCTCGTATATCCTCGCCTCCACCTCGTTCCTCACGTAATCGGTCTGCTTCGCAAGGGCCTCCAGGTAGCTCTTCGACCCGGTCTGTATCCATCCGGTTATCAGGTCGATCTTGTTCGCCGCCACTATGAACGGGGTCTTGTACTCCCTGAGTATCTCTATCGCCTCGATCGTCTGAGGCTCGAATCCCTTGGTCACGTCTACAACGAGTATGGCCAGGTCCGCGACGCTCCCTCCCCTCTTCCTCAGGTTGGTGAATGCCTCGTGCCCCGGCGTGTCTATGAAAAGTAGGCCGGGTATCGTGAGCTTGGTGTTCGTGGCCTTGAGCAGCGGCCCGCACGTTGCCAATACCGTGTCTATCGGCACCTCGCTCGCGCCTATGTGCTGGGTTATGCCTCCCGCCTCCCTCGATGCTATCGCCGTGTTCCTGACCCTGTCGAGCAGCGTGGTCTTGCCGTGGTCGACGTGGCCCATCACCGATATTATGGGCTGCCTTATCATGATCAATCACTCTCGCTTGTCACTTCTTGTATCCCCTTGTGCCTATCTGCTTCTCCGCCCCCTTAACCGGGCCGATGCGCTCCTCCTGCTCCATCACCTTGTTGTGGACGAACCTGGACAGGTCCACAACGTCCTTGTACCTCAGCCCCTTGGTCCAGACCTCGCCCTCGGATGTGCTCACCTCGGCCACCACGCCCAGGTGTATGCTCGAGAATATTATCCCGTGCCTCACGTGGACGTTGGTTATGTTGTGGTACATTATTATCTTGAAGTGCTTGTAGAGCCTGAATATGTCCCTCCTCGTGACTATGACCCTCTTGTTGGTCGCCACTATGAGCACGGGCCTTATGAGCGAGCCGAAGATGGGCCACCTCGTCTCCTTTGCCGCGACCTCCGCCACCTCCTCTGGCAGCAGGAAGTCCTGGACTCTCCTGACGTATTTTTCCGGTACAGGAATCATGTCCCCCACTTTCGTAAATAACTTCTCTGTATAGCTATATAAAGCTTAAACGGGAAATGCTGGTGAAGTGATTCGATGATAGACAGGACGCTTGTGATAGTGAAGCCGGACGGAGTGTACAGGTCCCTTACCGGCAGGATAGTGACCTCGCTCGAGGATGCCGGCCTGAAGCTCATAGCCACGAAGATGGTCAGCCCGAGCGCCGAGCTCGCCGGGACCCATTACGCCGCGGACGAGAAGTGGCTCAACGACGTGGGCAACAAGGCCACCGCCTCATACAAGGAGAAGGGCGTGGAGGTCAAGGAGAGCCCCAGGGAGATAGGGATGAGGATAAGGCAGTTCCTGGTCGACTACTTCACCAGCGGTCCAGTGGTGGCAATGGTGTTCGAGGGCAACGAGGCAGTCTTTGTCACCAGGAAGATACTCGGCCCAACTGAGCCGAGGAAGGCCGACCCCTCCACCATCAGGGGAAGATATTCGAGCGACTCCTACGACCTTGCGGACAAGTCCAAGAGGGCGGTGAAGAACCTGGTCCACATGTCCGAGGACAGGGAGATCGCGGAGAGAGAGATAGCGCTCTGGTTCAAGAAGGAAGAGATAACTAGCTACAAGAGAAGCGATGAGGACATAATGTACAGCTAATCAGTTCCTGTACTTGAGCTCGTCGCTCATCATGTCCGGGCTCCACAGTGGATCCCAGACGAGCTCTATCTCCACCTTGCCTATGCCCTGTATCGCCTCCAGCCTAAGCTGCACGTCAGCCATTATTATGCTGGTGACCGGGCACATCGGGCTCGTCATGGTGAGCGTCACCTTGACGTCCTTGCCCTCGGCTATCCTGACGTTGTATATGAGCCCTATCTCCACTATGTTGGCGCCAAGCTCCGGGTCGTTGCAGTTGTGCAGCGCCGAGATGACCTCGCCCACGGTTGCCATGGTATAATGAGCGCTAAAAGCTACTTAAAACTTTGCGATTTATCCGTGTCGGCGGCGTCAGATAATGCATCATATAATTTATACCTTCGCTGCTTGATAGCTATGGTTCGATGGCAAAGAAGAAGCGGCTGGTCATGGCGTTCGGCTCGTTCGACATAATACATCCCGGCCATTTGGTCTATCTCAGGAAGGCGAGGGAAATGGGGGACAGGCTTATCGTGGTGGTGGCCAGGGACGACAGCATCGAGGCGATAAAGGGGAGGCCGCCGTTCTTCGACCAGAAGACCCGCGTGCGCATGGTCGGTTCGCTGCGGTACGTGGACAAGGCTGTTCTTGGCCACAAGATAAGGGCACCGGATGACAAGTACAACATAATAACCGACTACAAACCCGACGTGATCGTCTTCGGCTACGACCAGCGCGTGAGTCCCATGGCCGTAAAGAAATGGGCGAGGAAGCACGGACTGCACGTGAAGATAGTTCGCGCGAGGGAGGCGCTTGACAGGCGGATATACAAGAGCTCCAAGATAAGGGAACTGCTCACTTCTATTTAGCCTGGGCCCTGTGCTCTATCGCTGCCTTCACGAAGCTGAGGAACAGCGGCGCCGGCCTTCCGAACTTTGACTTCAGCTCAGGGTGCGCCTGCGTGCCTATGCCGAACCCGCCCTTCCACTCGAAGAACTCGACCAGCTTGTTGTCGGGGGTCACCCCGGATATCACCGCGCCGTTCTTCTCGAGGATCTCCCTGTACCTGTTGTTCATCTCGTATCGGTGCCTGTGCCTCTCGTAGACGTACCTGCTCCCGTACGACGCATACGCTATCGTGCCCTTTGACGTTATCTTGCACTTCCACGAACCCAGCCGCATACTGGCCACCTTAAGCTTTACCTTGAGCTGCGATGGCATTATGTCGACTATCTTGTGCCTCGCGTTCTTGTTGAACTCAGTCGAGTTTGCGCCAGCGAGCCCGCAAACATTCCTTGCGTACTCCACCGCCATGAGCTGCATGCCCAAGCATAGGCCAAGATAGGGTATCCCGTTCTCCCTGGCGTATCTTATCGCGTTTATCTTCCCCTCCGTTCCCCTGCTGCCGAACCCGCCCGGCACCACTATCCCGTCCACATTAAGCAACTCGGCGATGTTTCCCCTCTCGAGGTCCTCCGACTCTATCCACTTCAGGTTTATCCCGCAGCTGGTCTCGGCCCCCGAGTGTATCAGCGCCTCCTTGACGCTTGCATAGGCGTCCTTGAGGTGTGTGTACTTGCCGACTATGGCTATGTCCACGCTCGACTTGGGGCTGGCCAGGTTGTCGGTCCTCGCCTTCCACTCGCTGAGCGCCCTCTTATTCAGCTTCCTCCTCTCGAGGCCGAGCTCCTGTATCAGCATCTTGTCGAACCTCTGGCCCATGAAATAAGGCGGGAGGCTGTATAAGGTGTCCTGCGTGCAGTCCTCTATTATCCTGCCCTTTGGGAGGTTGGCGAACAGTGCCAGCTTCTCCCTCGTGTCCTCGTTGAGCTTGCTGTCCGCCCTGCACACCACGAAGTCGGGCCTTATGCCAGACTGCATGATTGACCTGAGCGCCAACTGGGTGGGCTTAGTCTTCTGCTCCCCCACCACACTCATCACCGGTATGTAAGTGACATCCACGAACACGACCTTTTCCTCGAGGGCCAGCTGCCTCATCGCCTCTATGAAGTAGCCATTCTCTATGTCGCCAACCGTGCCGCCAACCTCTATCACCATGACGTCCAGGTTCCTCTTCTTGGCAACGCCCTTTATCTTGCCTATTATCAGGTTGGTGAGGTGCGGCACTATCTGTATGTCCCTGCCAAGATAGGCGCCCCTCCTCTCCTTCGCTATTATCTCGCTGAAGAGCTTTCCCCCCGTTATGGACAGGTCGCCAGTGAGGTTCTTTCCCAGGAACCTCTCGTAGATCCCGAAGTCCATGTCG
>JAGWGP010000047.1 GCA_028867285.1 Microcaldota archaeon
TCACATGCCATCTGCTAGGGGACATGACAGGCTGGAACTCGTAACCAGGAACACCGCTGAGGTTCTCACCCTGGACGAGCTAAAGGCCTCCCTGGATGGCAAGACGGGGCTGTCTGCATATTACGGGACTGCGCCAACCGGGCCGGTGCACCTGGGCTACTTCGTGCCGCTGGGGAAGATATTCGATTTCAAGGAGGCCGGCATCGACACCAAGATACTCCTTGCGGACGTGCACGCATCAATGGACGACCAGAAGACCAGGTGGGAGCAGCACGAGGCGAAGGTGGAGTACTACAGGAAGTGCATAGAGCTCGCGCTGCCCTGGAAGGGCAAGCCCGAGTTTGTCATTGGATCGTCATACCAGTTCGACAGGAAGTATGTTTTCGACGTCTGGAGGGCGGCCAGCATCATCACCGAGAAGAGGGCGATGAGGGCCGCGTCAGAGGTCACCAGGATGAAGGACACCAAGGTGAGCGAGCTCATCTATCCGATAATGCAGGCGCTCGACGAGCAGTACCTCGACGTCGACATACAGCTCGGCGGCCTGGACCAGAGGCACGTCTTCGCGCTTGCGAGGGACCTGCACCCGATGCTCGGGTACAAGAGCAGGATGGAGATAATGACGCCGGTCATACTCTCGCTAAGGGGCGACGGGAAGAAGATGAGCGCATCCGAGCCCCAGGGCCACATAAAGATCTATGACTCGGAGGAGGCGATAAGGAAGAAGATGGACGGTGCCAACTGCCCGGTGGGCGAGGTCAAGGCGAACCCGGTGCTGGAGCTTGCGAGGTACATAGTGTTCCCCACGCTCGGAAGGCTGGAGATAAACAGGGACGATAAGTACGGCGGGGACGTGAGCTTCGCTTCATATCAGGAGCTCGAATCCGCGTTCGCCGACAAGAAGCTGCACCCGATGGACCTGAAGAAGGCGCTTGCCTCATCGCTGGCCGACATGCTGAAGCCCGCAAGGGAGTATTTCTCGTCCAACATGGACATGCTGAAGCGGCTCGGCCCCGAGTTCATGCCCTGACCCTCCCCGCGAGCTTCTTCCATTCCTCCAGGATCTGCCTCTGGACCTGGTCCATGGGCTTCTCTGCGTCTATGGTTATCCATCTCTCCGGGTTCATGGCTATGAGCTTGTCGTAGGCCTTGCTTATCTCCGCCTGGCTCTTTATGTTCTCGAACCTCTCGTCGAGCGTGAGCAGCCTCTGGTGGGCCCTGGCCATCGCGGTCTCGGGGCTTATCTTGAGGTAGAATATCGCGTCCGCCTCCGGCACCCTCAATGAAGAATGTATCTGCATCAGCGCCTCCATGTCCATCCCGTGCGCCGCGCCGTATGTCATGGTGGAGTACATGTACCTGTCTGTTATCACGGTCATCCCCCTCTCCAGCATCGGCATTATTGTCCTGTCGAGGTGGTCTATCCTGTCGGCGATGAAAAGCATCTGTATGGCGGCGTCGCTGAACTTGTCCTCGTTCTTCCTCACCTCCTTCTTGGTGAACTTGCCTATCCTCCCGGTGGAGGGCTCCCTGGTGAACACGCTGGAGCCGTTGCCTATCCACCTCTGCAGCATCTCCGCCTGCGTGGTCTTGCCCGAGGCGTCGATCCCCTCGAACGCTATGAGGAGTCCCCTAGTCTTCTGCTGCATTTCCTTCCCGAGCGTAATACCACAAGGCCTATTGGCAGTATACGAATTTAAAGCTGATTTTATTAAGGCTTCAGCACCAATATCCATCCGGGTGTTTTGATGCAGACGACCAAGAATCAGAAGAGCGCGGATCCGCTCGCCAGGACCTACACGGACAAGGAGGTGAGGCGCATGGCAGACGAGGCATCCGGGGACCTCAGGTGCATCCTCGCGTTCATCCACGAACAGAGGAGCAACAGCTCCCTGCTCAAGGAGGTGAAGGAGGTGCTCGCCAGCCACTCCGTAAAGGGAGATAAGGCGCTGGAGCTGATAGCCCATTCGACCGAGAAGAAGCTGCTCTACATGGACGTGACCAGCAACGGCACATTCCTCACCCTGACGGAAAACGCAAAGGCTGTGCTGTCCCAGATATACGACCGGACCATAAGGTGATCCGGTCCTAGCCGAAGCATAAGCCCCAAGAGGGAGTCGAACCCTCGGCCTTTTGCTTTGTGGTGCTTCTTGAAGCGCAAGAAGCTTACCATGCAAACGCTCTGCCACTGAGCTACTGGGGCAAAAAATGTCAGACCATCTTGTATACGCTGCTTCCCTCGTCTGCCGGCATGTTGAGCTTTATCTCCACCGCGTTGCCGCTGAAGCCCCTCCTCACGTTTATGCTCTGGAGCCTGAGGTCCGCAACCTTCTGCTCGAATCCCTTGCCGTCCTTCTCCACCCTTATGTGGTCTCCCACGGCCAGCTCCTCGGCAAGCTCGACGGCGGCAAGGCTAGATGCCTTGTCGAACTTCTTGACCGTGCCCAGGAGTATCCTCTGTGCCATCGCAATCAATGATATTCTGTGGAAAAGGTATATATCGGTTGCCTCTCAGCCCACTTTCGTTATGCTCCCGAAGTTGATCGAGGGCATCACGTTGCCCGGCAGGTACTTCCTCACCCTGCCCCAGTTGAAGTATATCGTCTGCC
Organism: Microcaldota archaeon; assembly: GCA_028867285.1. Taxonomy (GTDB): domain Archaea; phylum Micrarchaeota; class Micrarchaeia; order Micrarchaeales; family Micrarchaeaceae; genus JAGWFU01. The sequence goes on from JAGWGP010000047.1 coordinate 2,610, forward strand.
CCGTTCCCCCGCCCTCGCCCGTTATCAGCCCGAAGTAGAATGTGGAGAGGCCGGAGAGAGGGTTCGCGGTCGCGGTCTCCGTGGCGAGCGGCGTCGAATAGAGCTGGCTGTATATGTCTGCGGTGAAGGTGCTCGCGCCCGTTCCCGGGTATATCAGGTCCGCGTACTGCCAGGTGCTAGCGCTCGGCGCGTACGCGGAGGCGGCGCAGCTTATGCCTGTTCCCTTAACCCAACCCGCGCCGAAGACAAGGCCGCCGCAGTTGGTGGTAGCGCCCACGCCGTTCTTCATGTTTGCGGCTGTGGCGTTGTCGACGAACCCAGCCCAGCTTATGGTGTCCGCGGTTGGGTTGGTGGACTCGAGGTTGCTCTCCGCCACATACTTGTCGGCTGCGAACCCCGAGGTGTAAACCATCGATGCTGCGAGCGCCTTGGTGGTGAGCGCGAGCGCTGTTATGGTGCCGGTCCCGTAGCCCAGGCCGCTCACCTGCGAGAGGCTGCTGCCGCTCCCGGTGGTGAAGTAGCCTGTTGAGGTATTGCCGTTGAAATACGAGACAAAGACGTTCTGCCCGTTGTCGTACTGCGCGTATGTCTTGCTGAGCTGCGGCGCCTCGCCCGCGTATATCCCATCGTACGCCGTGGAGGTGGGCAGCAGGTACATGTCTATCGTGACCGTGTTCTGCGGGCTGGACGCCGGCGGAATGGCCTGCGGCACCTTTATCCAGTATATCGCGTTGGATGCGGATGAGCTGCTGCAGTTAGTCTCGCACCAGCTGTAAAGCTCCTTGCTGCCCAGATAGAACCTCACGTTGCCGAGGTCGCTCCTCTCGTAAAGCTGGTAGGTAGAGGGCTTGAACGAGACCATGACCTGCGACTGTGCCGGTATGGCGCTGTTCTGCTGGTTGGACATCGTTATCGGAACCATGTACGTGCCGCCCAGCGCGAAGAAGGAGGCCTGCACCCTAACGTTGCCGCCGTAGGTGTAAGTGGCGGCGGAGGGACACGCCCCGTTCGACAGGTTGCTCGCCGCGTTGGCGCAGTAGTTGGAGCTCACCTTGAACGACCCCGAATAGATGTTGCCGAGCTTCGGCCTGAAGGTGAAGTTGGCGGTGCAGTACACCGTCTGCCCCGACGTTGCGACCGCGGGAGCGCAGGTGCCTGTGTTGCTCGGGAAGAAGTTTATGTAAGCGCTGAAGCTGCTGATGTTGACGATCCCGGCCTGTGTGTCGATCGCCGATATGAACAGCGAGGATCCCCTTAGCGTGTTGGTGTATATGGCGTCGGTGCAGCTGAACCCGCTGAGGAAGCTGCACTGGGTGGGTAGCACCGTGGCCGGCACGCTCGAGAATATGAACAGCAGGGCTATGGCTATTGCGATTATCAGGAAGACGAAGCCGTACCCCGACATGAACTCGATGGCGCTCTGGCCCTTGGGCATATGGTATAATAAAAAAAGAAGGTATAATAATATCTCACAAGGTAGTTCGCATGGAGACGATAGACTACAGGGCCGTCATAAGGAACATGGGCTATTCCAAGAGGCTTGGCCAGAACTTCCTGCTCAACGAGCAGGTCGCCGCCAGCGAGGCGGAGTACGCCAGGGGGAGGAAGGTCCTTGAGATAGGCCCCGGGCTCGGGGTGCTGACCTCGAGGCTGCTCAAGGTCGCGAAGAGCGTGACCGCTGTGGAGAAGGACAGGAGGATGTTCGAGTTCCTCGGTGCGAACCTGAGCTCCAAGAAGCTCACGCTGATAAACTCCGATTTCCTCGACGTCGCGGGCGAGCAGCTCGACAAGGCGGACATCGTGGTGTCCAACATACCCTACAACATCTCCAGCAAGGTGATAATGTGGCTCTCCGAGAAGAGCGTTCCCGCGGTGCTGTGCATGCAGAAGGAGTTCGTCGACCGCATGATGGCCGAGCCCGGCACCAGGGAGTACTCCAAGCTCAGCGTGGTCTCGGCGCTGCAGTTCAGGCTGACTAAGATATTCGACGTATCGCCCAACAACTTCTACCCCGAGCCCTCGGTGACCTCCACGGTGGTCTTCCTAAAGCCCGTTGGGAACGGGATAAGGCCAGGGGTGCGGGAGATAATAGGCGGCA
>JAGWGP010000048.1 GCA_028867285.1 Microcaldota archaeon
GGATACGCTACAATCCCAACCACACCCACCTAAAATCCCATCCCAGGCGCATGGCCACTGGCCATGCGTCTCATGCTTCCCCTTTCACGTTCTACGTGTATCTCGTTCTCCTTCCCCAGAAGCTGATCAAGTCCAAGATGGGCCTGTAGGCTGCATTATGCTAATATTGGGTGCTTGTATGAGAAAAACCGGCGGATCCAGGAACGGAGGCAGGAGGGCGAGCATGTTCTACAGGTTCTATCTCATAAAGCCCCCCAAAAACGCGAACGCCGACAAGCTCGCAGAGGAGCTGATCGGCATACGGGACGTGGAGGAGGTGTTCGTCACAGACGGAGACTACGGCTTCCTTGTCAAGGCCAGGTTCTTCAGCGACAGGGAGCCTGACGACGCGTGCAGGTACATAGAGAGCAGGCTGACTGGCAGCTACGGCAAGATAACCAGCCACTACCAGTACACCAAATAGATGGAAGCCGGCGTACCTGGTGGGCAGGTTTAAATCCCTTTCCGCCGTTTCTAATTCTCTGTTGGAAAAGTCCACAAAAGGCTTAAATATAACCTTCCCCAGAAATCTTATTGTTGGGTGAGACAATGGGGAAGGGGATCAGAACTATAACGAACAGTGTTGAGAGTCCTCAACAGAGGGTGACTGCCCGGATGGTAAAGAGCATGGCCATAGAGGCGCTCCAGGAGAGCGACTTCTCGGACGTGCTGGAGGTGATGGGCACGGACGCGAACGACGGCGCTGCCGGAGTGGCCTTCAAGACCATGGTGGCCGAGAGCGTGACCGAGTGCGCGATAAAGGCGCTCAAGGAGGCCAGGAGGAGGAAGACCAGGGTAGGGGCGGCCGCGATAATAATAGCGGCGGAGAGTAAGTGAGTGCGCTTACTTAGGCATACCTTTCCATGATGGTGCGTAGCGGAGGGCTACGCACATTTCTTGCTTATCCTTTTGCCAACTTTTATAAACGTGTTCGTGCTTAATTATAAGTTAGATGCGAATGTAGTCTAGCCTGGTAGGACTTCAGCCTTCCAAGCTGAAAGCCCGGGTTCAAATCCCGGCGTTCGCACCTTTGTTTGCTAATTCTGGACGCTCGCGATGTCCTTGAAGCCGCTGAGCTGGGTGCCCACCTCGTCTATCGAGTTGAACACCTCTATCCTCAGCCCGGCCTCCTCCGCCTTTGTCAGTATCCTCTGTATGCTCTGGTCGCCGAGCACGCTGTCGTTCACCAGGATCGTGCTGGCTTCCATGTCGTCTATAGCTTTCAGCACGTTGTCTGCCCCGTACTTGGACCTCCCCGTGCTGAGGCTGGTGAGGAACTCCTCCATCAGCGCAAACTCCATCCTTATCCTCTCCCTGTTGAGTATGTTGGCCACCTTGGCGCCCCTTATGAGCTCGTATATGCCCGACCTCTCAGCGTAGCTGACCGACTCGAAGATCAGGTTCTTGCCCATCTTCCTCATTATCCCGCTCTCCTCGCCGTACTTCCTTATGTCCTCCTTGGTGAAGCCGGGGCCCGCTATTATTATTGTGTCCACGTCCATGTCCCCTGCCAGGCTGAGTATGCTGTCGTAGTACTTCTTCTGGGTCTCGCCGAACTCCTTTTGCGACATGCGCTTGCTCAGCCTGCTGTATATCTCGCTCTTGAACTGCACCCCGTAGCCCAGCAGATAGGCGGGCAGCGCCTTCTCGTCGTCGACCACTATCAGCCCCAGCCTGGGCTTCCTCGAGTCCGAGACCGCGTTCTTCACCACGTTGACTATGTAGTCCTTCCACACAGCCTTCTGTACGTCTAGCGTGTCCCCCGGGGCTATGTTGAGGGTGTGGTAGCTCTTCAGCTTCACGTACTCTATGGGCTTGCCGTCCAGTATCTTGCCCATTATCCTCAACCGCACCGCGTCCTTGTCGAGCTCGGTCTTCTCCACTTCTAAGGTGATTACCACCTTCTTGAGCTCACCCTCGGATCCCTCGCTCGGCTTGAACTTCCTCTCGCTCTCGGCCTTGACTATGTCGTTGGGGAAGATTATCCTCTGCACCGACCAGAGGTCGTCCATGGTGTCCACTCGCACCTTCATGACGCCCACGTCCTCGTAGAACCTGATGATCTTCATGCGATACCAGCCGGGATAATATGATTTTATCAATAGCCTTTATAACCTTGACACAGAATATTAGCTGACAGCCAGGTGGTCTCGCATGGGGGTAAGCTACGTCTTCAGGACTCACGATGGGGACAGCGGAGTCGCGGTCGAGGAGTTCACGGACGAGGAGGCGGGAATACTCGAGACGAGCCTCACCAACGTGAGAGACAACGTGTTTGCGTGGAAGCTCGGCGCCGAGCTGACGCCGGAGCAGGCTGGCGCCCTCCTCTCAAGGTACAGCAGGACCTCGCTGACAAGCAAGAGGCTGTTCCTCAAGGAGTTCTACCCCAACAAGAGCAGGGGGAGGGAGTTCTTCGACGCATGGCTGGTCGATTACGGCGACGACTCGATACAGGAGATGGCGGGCGGGCTGCCGATGTCGTGCGAGTTCGTCTCCAACCTCGCGGTGAAGGACATAGAGGACTGCAGGCTGGGCTCCTACATAGAGAAGTCGACCAGGTACGTGGCTTTCGACAAGAAGCTCCCCAACAACGAGTTCATGTTCTACAAGGACAAGGAGATACTGGACTCGAGGCATGGGGACGAGTACCTGGCACTGATGAACGGGCTGTTCACATCATATTCGAGACACATGGAGGCGATGTCCAAGTACATAAGGGACACCAACCCGATCGACAGCATAAACTTCAGGCTGGGCGACAGGCTGGTCAGGATATCTGAGATGAAGGGAGGGGTTGACGAGAGGACGGGAATCAGCGAGGCCGACCTGCTCAAGGCCTACGACAACTCGATAAAGGCCAACGCCCTGGACTTCCTGCGCGACTACCTCCCGATGTCGCTGCTCACCCACGTTGGCATGAGCATGGGCTCCAGGTCATACGAGAACATGATAAACAAGATGCTCGCCTCACCGCTCAGGGAGTCGCGCTGGATAGCAACGAGGATGACCGACGAGCTGACCAAGATGGTGCCATCGCTGGTGAAGAGGATAGGCGACAGCTACGGAAAGGGGATGCAGGAGTTCATGTCCAACAGGACCAGCGGGACGATGAGGCTGGTCGACGGCATTGTGAAGGGCGCAAGATCCGAGGGCAGCGACGTCAATATCGATTACTACACAGGCACGGGCTCGGAGAACCCCGATGCCTATGCGCAGGCGAGCATAGCCGCGGCGGTGCTCTACAGGTTCTCCCACGGGCTCAGCATGAGCGACGCCTTCAAGCTCGCCGGGAGGATGGGCGAGGCGGAGAGAAAGGGGCTCATATCCACCTACGTGGGAGAGAGGAGGAACAGGAGGCACAAGCCTGGCAGGGCTTTCGAGAACATCGAGTACCTCTTCGACCTGAAGGGAAGGATCGGGATCTACAGGGACATACAGAGGCACAGGATAGGGACCCAGGAGAGGCAGAACTTCGGCACCGAGCTCGGCTATGACACAAGGGAAGCCTACAGGGACATAGGGATCGAGGACGACTACAGGTCGCTGATGGGCAGGGTCGACTCGCTGTACAGGAGCCTGCTCCCCATCCTGCCGTACCAGGCGCAGTACGTCGTGACGTTCGGGTTCAACATAAGATGGTACTACAGGCTCAACGCGAGGCAGCTCTATCACCTGTGCGAGCTGAGGTCCTCGACCCAGGGCCACCCGGATTACAGGAAGCTGGTGCAGAACATGGCGATGAAGGTCAAGGCGATACACCCGAGCGTGGTCGAGCAGATGAGCTACCTTGACATGAACGAGAAGACGCTCGGAAGGCTCGACTCGGAGATAAGGATAGCCGTGAAGAAGAGCGCGCTCAAAGCCTGAGCTCCTGGTAAAGCGGGAACTTGTCGCAGAGGATGAACACCTTCTCCCTCGCCTCCTTGACCACGGGGTTGCGCCTTGCCTCCCTCTTGAACTTCGCTATGTACGCTGCGCGCTTTTCCTTGTCATCCGGGACCTCGTACCCCTTCACCTGATCCACCACGTCGGCGATTATGTTGGCTATCTCGACCATCTGGCCCTCCCTCATCCCCCTGGACGTGATCGCTGGGGTGCCGAGCCTGATCCCGCTCGGATAGAACGGGCTCGACTGCTCTCCTGGTATCGTGTTCTTGTTGGCAACTATGCCCGCAAGGTCGAGCGCCTCCTGGACGAATACGCCCTTGCCCTTGCCGAACTGCGTGAGGTCGACGAGCACCATGTGGTTGTCCGTTCCTCCCGTTACCGGCTTGAGCCCGCGCCTTATCAGCTGCTCCGAGAGCGCCTGCGCATTGAGCACGACCTGCCTCGAGTACTCCCCGAACTCGGGCCTTGACGCC
>JAGWGP010000049.1 GCA_028867285.1 Microcaldota archaeon
GAGAAGCGAACCGATTGTAGACGGAGAGAGGCCGAAGCTGTACACCTGGCAGGTGAGGCTGTTCAAGAGGGACAGCGTCACGTTCACGGGCCTTGTGCACGAGCAGGCGATGGTGAAGGGCAGGCTGGGTAGGCTTGACGGAGACCAGTACACACTGCAGCACATTGGCGAGCTAACGGGCAACAGCGCTGCGGAGTACTCCAAGATGGCGATGTTCGAGAGGCTCTCCTATTCCGCTTACAACGAGAAGATCGCGGACTACGCGTTCAAGCTGTCGATAGGCACCAGGGGGGACGACAGGTCCGGCCCGTCCAACGTGGCGAGGTCTGCGATGCTGCTTTACGAGAGGCTGCTCTCCAGGGACATGGACTCCGAGATAAGCGACCTCGATTACTTCTGTTATTTCTGGACGAGGAACATATTCTACTCGCTTATGAGGAGGGAGTACCTGGGCGTGCTGTACGCAGCTGCGAACGCGCACATGGAGCTCGAGGCTGTGAGGGAGTTCAGGAGGGCGGACAGGGGCGGCGAGCAGTTCGCGATATCCAGGATAATAAACAAGATCGGGATCATAAGGTTCCTGGGCCTTGACAAGGACAGGAACGTGGAGGCGCTCAACAGGAGGTACAGGGGCTCGAGGCAGGGCATAGGGCTGCTGCAGAGGCTTTTGCTGGAGCAGTACGGGAAGGTTTCAAGGAGCAGCAAGTGATGATATGAAGGTGTGCATGTTTAGCCTGAAGGGCAACTTCGACAAGGGTATGGGCCAGGGGGTCCAGCGCATGATGTTCGAGATGCAGAGGAACATAGGGGACGTCCTGCGGGGCAGCGGCAGCACCTTCGACAAGGTGGAGCTGGGCTTCGGCAAGGGCTACACCGCTAGGAGGATCTCATTCACCCTGGCGACGATGTTCCACGGGTTCGGTGGCTATGACATACTGCACACGCCGAGCCTGATAATGCAGAATCCGCACAGGGGAAGGGCGAAGCTGGTCACCACCGTGCCAGAGCTCGCGCTGGTGGGGAAGGACAGCCCGTACGCGATAGCGATGGCAAACTCCACCACGGAGAAGAGGGAGACCGCGTTCGACAGGATGATAAGGTCGCGCGTGAGGAGGGCGATGATGCAGTCCGATTACCTAACCACGATATCCACCTCGGTAAAAGACGAGGTGGTGAGGTTCGGGTTCGATGCGGACAGGGTGTTCGTGGTGAACATAGGGGTTGACGAGAGGTTCATAGAGCAGCCGCTCAACAAGCCAAAGAACGAGACATTCAAGGTGGGCTACCTGGGCGCGATGAACACCAGGAAGAACGTGAGGTTCTTGATAAACGCGGTGAAGCAGATACCAGACAAGGAGGTCAGGCTGGAGATATGGGGCAAGAAGGCCCTGGAGTACGAGAACCTGGCCAGGCTCGCAGAGGGCGACAGCCGCATAAGCTTCATGGGCTTCGCGCCGGAGGACAGGATAGTCGACATCTACGACAGCTTCGACGTCCTTGTGCACCCCGTGCTGTACACCGGATTCGAGCTCGAGATACTCGAGGCCCAGGCCAGGGGGGTCCCCGTCATAGTATACAGGGATGCCGTGATACCGAAGGAGGTGAAGAGGTATTGCTTCGAGGCTGAGGACGAGGCCCACGCCGCGCAGCTGATACTGCAGATGAAGGAGAGCGGCTACGACAGCAAGAGGAGGGACGATGCCATGGCGTATGCTAGGGGCTTCACCTGGAGGAAGAATGCGGAGGACACAGTGAAGGTGTACGAAAAGATACTTATGCAGTAGCTGATAATGGGTATGGTGTTGCGATGGCGGAGCAGATCAGGGACATCGGCGTCGGCGGGCTTGAGCTGACCAAGGAGGACAAGGAGATGGTCAACAAGGTCCTCGACAGCAACAGGCTGTCCTACGGGCCGTACGTGAAGCAGTTCGAGTCCGAGTTCGCGAAGATGCACGACTCCAAGTTCGGCATAATGACCAACAGCGGCACCAGCTCGCTGCATATCTCCGTGGCGGCGCTTAAGGAGAGGCACGGATGGGAGGACGGTGACGAGATAATAGTCCCGGCGGTCACGTTCATAGCCACGTCCAACGTGGTGCTGCACAACAACATGAAGCCGGTGTTCGTCGACGTGGAGCCCAACACGTTCAACATGGACCCGAAGCTTATAGAGGAGAGGATAACCAGCAGGACAAGGGCGATAATGCCGGTGCACCTGCTCGGGCTGCCTGCGGACATGGATCCCATAATGAAGATCGCGAAGAAGCACAAGCTGAAGGTGATCGAGGACTCCGCGGAGACGATGTTTGCAAGATACAAGGGCAAGAGCGTGGGCTCGTTCGGGGACATCGGATGCTTTTCCACTTACATAGCTCACTACATAGTCACTGGCGTGGGGGGCCTCAACACCACCTCCGATCCGGACCTCGCGGTCATGTTGAGGAGCCTGATGAACCACGGGAGGGACTCCATCTACATCAGCATAGACGACGACAATAGGCAGAGCAAGGAGAAGATGAAGGAGATAATCTCCAAGAGGTTCAGCTTCGTCAGCCTGGGCCACAGCTTCCGCGTGACGGAGATGGAGGGGGCGCTCGGGCTCTCGCAGCTCAAGAGGAAGGACGAGATAATAAGGAGGAGGAAGGAGATAGCCGCAAGGTACCTTAAGGGCCTGTCAGACCTCGGCGAGCACTTCCAGTTCCAGGAGACGCCGAAGGACAGGGACAACGTGTACATGCTCTTCGGCATGGTGTGCAAGGGGGACGAGAAGAAGGAGCTAATCCAGTTCCTGGAGGACAGCCACATCGAGACGAGGGACCTGCTGCCGCTGCTCAACCAGCCGATATACAAGAGGATATTCGGCGACATAGAGGGCGATTACCCGGCTGCGAAGAAGATAAACGACTCGGGATTCTACATAGGCTGCCACCAGTACATAACGGACAAGGAGGTTGACTACGTGATAGCCAAGTTCCACGAGTTCTTCAAGAGGTAAGGATATGGAGAAGCTCCTGATCACCGGCGCGACGGGCTTCATCGGAGGCACGCTGCTGGAGAAGCTCAGGGGCAGGTACGAGCTGCACATCATAGCGGAAAGGAAGGTGGCCGCGGGCAGGGGCGTGAAGGCGTACGTGGCCAACATCACGAATTTCAAGAGAGTGGCTCAGCTAGTAAAGAGGATAGATCCCGATTACGCAATACACATGGCGGCTAAGATACCGATATCCTTCTCGTTCGAGCACCCGCTTGAGGTCAACAGGATAAATTACCTGGGGACGGTAAACATAGCCAACGCGTGCAGGGAGCTGAAGGGATTCAGGCAGTTCATATTCAGCGGCACGAGCGAGGAGTACGGCAGCATAGCCACCTCAGCGAAGCCGATAAGGGAAGATTCAGCCATGATGCCAAACAACCCATATGCGGTATCGAAGGTCGCGTCGGAGCACTACCTCATGCAGATGAACCGGGTTTACGGCTTCCCGTGCACCGTGCTCAGGGGATTCAGCACATACGGGAGGAAGACCACAAACAACTTCTTCATAGAGAAGACGATAACGCAGATGATGATGGGGAACCACGTCAAGCTGGGTAATCCCGACGTGGTGAGGGACTGGCTCTATGTGGGCGACCACGCCGACGGATATGTGAAGGCCATAGGGAACAGAAGGTCGATAGGCAAGTCGATAAACCTCTGCACAGGGAAGGGTTACACCACCAGGGATACCGCAAGGATAATCGCCAAGATAACCGGCTTCGACGGAATGATAAGCTGGAACTCGGTGGAGAAGAGGCCGTTCGACGCAAAGTTCCTGGTTGGGGACAACACCCTCGCAAGAAGAATCCTGGGATGGAAGCCAAAGTACACGCTCGAGAAGGGAGTAAGGGAGATAGCCGATTACTGGTCCGAGAGACTCGATTAAACAGAGGGCATCGAGAACCTCTCGCTGCCCTTGAACTCTGATATCTCGTCGAGAAGCTCGCTGACAACAGTCTTGTTCTTCTTGTCAGCAGGGCCGATATCCTTCCCGTTCTTCATGAACTCCTCTATTATGCCGTCGGTGCCGTTCACGGTGAGCTTGTAGCCGTCCCTGTAGACGCACTTCCTGTGCTTCTCGTACTTACCGTTTATGTAGCTCAGCCTTGAGCTGTAGCTAGATGGAGTATTC
>JAGWGP010000004.1 GCA_028867285.1 Microcaldota archaeon
CGACTGGTCCAGCGACTTAACATCTATTGTCTCAGTAGTATAGACATTTTCGAATACTGGTTTTATTATTACCCCTTTCTGAACTAATTCACTAAATGATATGGAATATGAAACGGAGTCAAACTCTAACTGATACGAATCTGTCCTTGTAGGTGTGGCTGTTAAACCCAATATACCTATTTTATTTCTGAAAAATGGCTTATATGTAGGCGCTGCTGAGTGGTGTGCTTCATCAATAATCAAAAGCCTACAACCACTATTTCTGCTACCACTTAAAATTTCAGAAGCCTCTTTTTTCATACATACTTTAAGGATGGTATGTAAATTTTTATTTAACTTGTATTTTTTAATATTTTTTGGGTCGGATATTTCTTCTTTCACTTGAGCTCTGAGATTTATTCGGTGTGTGACCCATATCACATACTCTTTGTTTGTTATTAGGCCCTGCTCAATCATTTTGTTAACTACTTTAATTGCAATTATTGTTTTCCCACCTCCCGTAGGCACTATCACCAAATTTCTAAATTGTGGGTTCTTTTTAAAATCGCTAATAACTCTACTTACTGCTTCATCTTGAAAAGAAAAATCTGGAGTTGTCAGATAATCGCCTGATTCTATTAACTGGGTTAACTAAAATTAGGTAAACTAACCTTTAAAACCTTCTCATAGTCTAGTAATAAAGCCTTTAAACCTTTCCAACCTATTATATCAGAAGCGTGTTTAGAGCAGATTCTTGTTAAAAGAACCTTCCCCATCCTCTAAACACCTTCGCTTCTATTTGTATACGATGGACCGCGCGACCAACAAGGGCTTCAGATGGCTAAGACACCGAAAAACTCAAGGAGGAAGACGACTGCCGACATAAAGATACCGGACAAGCTCATAGAGCAGGTAATCGGGCAGAAGAAGGCTGTCGATATCATAAGGAAGGCCGCGAAGCAGAGGAGGAACGTCCTCCTGATAGGCGATCCAGGTACCGGAAAGACAATGTTGGCTCAGGCGATGGCAGAGATGCTCCCTGCGGCTGACCTTGAGGACGTGCTCATATACCGCAATCCTAACGACGAGAACACCCCGCTCGCAAAGACTGTCAAGACCTACCCTGAGGGAACGCCGAAGGACGGCAAGATGGGCGATGGGCAAGGTCGCCTGATACTCCAGAGGGAGAGGCTGAAGAATAGGATGTCCATGACTAAGGGCAACACAATAGTCGCCCCGATAGTCATGATTCTGGTCATAATACTGTTCGGACTCTCATTGAGTGGGTTCATAACTGGCTACGAGATAGTGGTTCTCGCCGCCCTCATCCTTGGAATACTGATATTCGGCTCCATGCTGATATTCATGAGCGGGATAGCCAAGAGGGTCGGCCTGCCTGGAATGAACGACGCCAACGAGCCCAAGCTCATAGTGGACAACACTGGGATGGCCCACGCTCCCTTCCTTGACGCCACTGGCTCAAAGGCGGGCTCACTGTTCGGTGACGTAAGGCACGATCCGCTCCAATCGGGCGGACTGGGCACTCCCGCCCACCTAAGGGTGGAGAGCGGCTCCATACACAAAGCGAACAAAGGCGTGCTGTTCATAGACGAGGTGTCCAACCTCGACCCGCGCTCGCAGCAGGAGCTCCTCACATCCATGCAGGAGAGGAAGTACCCGATAACTGGCCAGAGCGAGCTCAGCTCCGGCGCCCTGGTCAAGACAGAGCCCGTTCCTGCCGACTTCCTGCTGGTCGCTGCAGGCAACCTGCAGGACATACAGCATATGCACCCCGCCCTTAGGTCAAGGATAAGGGGATACGGCTACGAGGTGTACATGGAGTCCACCATGGACGACAACGCCCAGAACCGCAAGCTCCTGGAGCAGTTCATAGCCCAGGAGATAAAGAAGGACAAGAAGATACCACCCTTCGACATGCAGGCCGTTGATGAGATAATCGAGGAGGCAAGGAGGAGGGCGGGAAGGAAGCACAAGCTCACACTCATACTCAGGGACCTGGGAGGCCTGATAAGGGCCGCAGGCGACATAGCGATAGAGAAGAACCACTCCATAGTGAGCAAGGATGACGTGGTGTCGGCGAAGGTGCTGGCAACGCCCATAGAATCGCAGGTGGTGAGCCAGGAGCTGGAGTACAGGAAGGACTACAAGGTGTTCTCCACATCCGGCTTCAGCATAGGCAGGGTAAACGGCCTTGCGGTCATCGGCAACAGGACCACCAACTCCGGAATAGTCATACCCATCGCAGCCGAGGTAACCCCGGCGAGCTCAAGGGCGGAGGGCAAGTTCATACCGACCGGCAAGCTCGGCAAGATAGCCAACGAGGCCGTGAAGAACGTATCCGCGATCATAAAGAAGCACATGGGCAGGGACGTAAGCAACTACGACATGCACGTCCAGTTCCTGCAAGTGGAGGGAGTGGAGGGCGACAGCGCCAGCATCTCCGTTGCTGTCAGCATCATCTCCGCCATGGAAAACCTTCCTGTGGACCAGTCCATAGCCATGACCGGTTCCCTCTCAGTGAGGGGAGAGGTGCTCCCTGTAGGTGGAGTCACGAGCAAGGTGGAGGCCGCCATCAACGCCGGCCTCAAGAAGGTCATAGTCCCGTACATGAACAGGGACGACATAGCGCTGAGCAAGGACGTGCTGAGGAAGATCAGGGTCTTCCCGGTGAGGTCGCTTGCCGACGTGCTCAAGGTCGCGCTCAAGGAGAGCAAGAGGAGGAACCAGATAATCAAGGAGCTCAAGGGCTATGAGGGCAAGTGATATTCGATGGCAACAGCAAAAGATGGGAAGGAGAAGAAGCTGGAGCCAAAGGTCGCCCTGGAGGAGTTCGGCGGCGACATACTCAAGCAGATAGAGGTCGGTAAGAACCCGAAGTTCACCGCAACCGCAAGGACCAAGTCCAACATCACCTATGACGTGAAGAAGGGATATCTCACCCTTGGCAGGGCCCAGGAGGAGAGGAACTTCCTCAACATAGCCCAGACCAAGCGATTCATGCAGACGATGGCAATAGCGGCAAAGTGCCACAAGTTCGTCAACGAGAACCTCCACACCTCCATCAGGGGTCTGTTCTACCAGCTGAAGTACTCCCTCGGGGAGGACGTGGACGAGAACATATTCAACGAGCAGGCGGAGTCCAACCCGCTTATCGAGGACCTGGAAGTGGCATTGGGCCTGAAGAGGGAGGAGCTCAACCTCAACGCCAACAGGAAGGGCCTCCTTGCCGGCAACTTCAAGGTAATGGACAAGTTCGGCAACGAGAAGCTGGAGATAGACGCAAGCAAGATGGGAAGGAGCGGATGGGCGATACCCAGCGACGTGGATAACGACATAGAGTTCGTCGACGTGAAGGCGAAGTACGTCCTAGTGGTGGAGAAGAACGCGGTCTGGCAGAGGCTCAACGAGGACAGGCTGTGGCAGAAGGAGAACATGATACTCCTCTCTCCCGAGGGTCAGGCATCGAGGGGGACAAGGCGGATAATAAGGAAGTTCGCAGACCAGGGCCTACCTGTATACGTGTTCAACGACGGGGACGTCTGGGGATGGTACATCTACTGGACAATCAAGACCGGCAGCATAAACCTGGCATACATAGGCAAGGACGTAGCCACACCCGAGGCCCGCTTCCTCGGAGTTACCATGTCCGACCTGGACAAGTACGACTTCCTGAAGAACATGACCATGAAGGTCAAGGACGTCGACCTGAAGAGGGTCCAGGAGATGCTGGGCTACGAGTGGATAAACAGGCACGAGGAGTGGGTAAACGAGCTCAAGCTTGTGCTGAAGAACAAGACCAAGATAGAGCAGGACGCGCTGCAGGGGCCCCGACTCACATTCATCAGCGACTACGTGAAGGAGAAGATAAAGAACAAGGACTTCCTGCCGTAACCAATCTAATGCTTTAAATCGCTTTCCTCCCACTCCTTATCATGGCAAAGAAGAAGGCCGTCAAGAGGAAGGTTGCTCGAAAGAAGCCGATGAGGAAGTCCAAGTGCGACTGCTGCGGATGCATGTGCATGGGAAAGTGCACCTGCGAGAGCAAGACCTGCAAGGACTGCGGATGCAACTGCTGAGGATCAGATCCTTATCACTGGCTGCATGTCCCCGAGTCCGAGCGACCTTAGGGTATGCTCCGGCTCCTCGTAGTACTGCTTCACTATCTGGCTTATGCTCGCGATGTCCTTCTTCCCGAGCTTGTTTAGCCTCTCCAGTATGGCGGCCCTCACCCTCTCCTCCGCAAGTATGTCTGGGGCAGGAACGCCGATGAGCCTTGAGAGAAGGTCCCTGTAAGTTACGCTGGGGAGTATTGGCGACCCTCTCATCGTCTTGTAATCGAACTTGTAAAGGTCGGAGAGCAGAACCTGGTTCTCCATCCCAGATATCTCCGATATCTGGGTTATCTTCCTGTGCGGCTTGCCCTGCATGTATACAACAGAGATGACGATCAGGACGTCTATGACCGGTATGATGTCCATGGGCACGTTCATCGGGGTGTGCTGGAGCCTGTTTATTATGTCCCTGGTCCCGGACGCGTGTATGGTGCCCAGCACTATCTTGCCTATGTTCATGGCGGTTATCATGTCGTTGGCCTCAGCACCCCTGACCTCCCCAACTATTATCGTGTCAGGCCTCATACGCAGCACGTTCTTGACCAAGGCCTCCAGGGGCATGACCTCGCTGGTCTCAAGCCTCGCGGCATTCTCCTGCATCGAGGTGTCGAGCTCGTAGGTCTCCTCTATGGTCACAACCCTCTGCTCGGGCCTGAAGAACGAGAACATCGCGTTCAGCAGCGTGGTCTTTCCAGCGGCCGGCATGCCGCCTATCAGCATGTTGGCCGGCCTTATCTTGAAGCCGTCTATGTACAGCCAGAGCCTGGCCGCGATGTTGTAGTCAAGCTCCCCGTCGTTTATCAGGTCTATTATGCTCAGCGGGGTCTTCTTGAAGTTCCTTATCGTGATGTCGTATCCCAATGGCGATGATATTATGTTCGCCCTGCTCCCGTTGGGCAGGTGGACGTCCAGTATGTTGCCCTCGTTGCTCTCGTTGGTTGCGTAGAGCTTCAGCTTGTTCACGAACCTCTCCAGCTCCAGCCTGTTGGCGAATCTGGTCTCCGTCTTCTTCTTGCCCTCCTCGGAGTCGAATACGAAGATGTTCTGGGTGTTGTTTATCATTATGTCCTCGACGTTCTCGTCCACGAGCATGTCCTTTATGTAGCTCATGTCGTTCATGTCGTCGAACATCGCCTTTATCTCCTCCACGCTGACCGCTGGGTTGAGCGTCTTTGCGACCGAGGTAACCATGTCCATCCTCGACTGGAAGTCGGTGATGGCTGTGAACTTGCCCTTGAGCTGGTTGAGCACCTGGTCCTCAAGCGTCGCCAGTCTCGGGTTCATGGGGTCGGCCATGGTTTAGCATAAGCTGGTAAGCTATAAAGAGGTTTCACTCTTATAATGGGTTGTGGCCGGGCGCAGCATAGGCAAGGGCACGGTTCTGATAATCATACTGGGCATAGTCAGCCTGTTCGCCGACTTCGTCTACGAGGGAGCCAGGAGCATAATCCCCCAGTATCTCACCACTCTTGGGGGATCGGTGTTCCTACTTGGTGTTGTGCTAGGCGTCAGCGAGTTTGCCGGCTACGCCTTCAGGCTCGTCAGCGGCAAGATAGCTGATAGGACCAGGGGATACTGGGCCATAATGTTCCTCGGATACGCGATCAACCTCTTCGCCGTGCCGCTGCTGGCGCTGTCAGGCAACTACATAACCGCAGCAATATTGGTGTTCCTGGAGAGGTTCGGCAAGGGGACAAGGGCCCCCTCCAAGGACTACGTGATATCCACCGCCGCGTCAAAAGGCGGCGTGGGCAGGGCCTTTGCCATATCCGCGGGACTGGATCAGGTAGGCGCCATAGTCGGCCCCATCTCAGTCGCGCTCATACTTCTTTACAAGGGCACATACAGGACCGCGTTCGCCTATCTCGCCATACCCGGGGCCATAGCAATGATAGTCCTGCTGGCGGCATACATGTACCACTCCAAGTCGAGGATAAGGCGCCAGGTCCCTCCCAAGACCGACCTCATGTCATCCAGGAGGTTCCTGCTCTACTCAATAGCCATAGCTGTGAGCGCTGCCGGCCTGTATCAGGTGGCGTTCGTCCTGTACGGGGCGCAGGGCCAGATAGACATCGCCCTCATACCTGTGATATTCCTGGTGGCGATGATAGGCGAGGGCCTTTTCGGATTCGTATTCGGGCTTCTCTACGACAGGATAGGCAGGAACCTTGTCTACTCGGGCTTGCTCCTTTCGCTGTTCGTGCCGCTGCTGCTTCTTGGCGGCAGCCCGGTTTACATGTTCCTCGCCGCTCTTGTCTTCGGGGCGGTGACGGGCATCCAGGACACGGTGATGAGGGCCGTGGTGGGGACCACAGTGCATCCCAAGCAGAGGGGCTACGCCTACGGGATATTCAACGCGTTCTACGGCTTCGGGCTTCTGGTCTCTAGCGTGGCAATCGGTTACCTCTACCACTCCATTGCGAACATAGTCGCCTACGTCTTCATAATCCAGGCAGTGGCGTTCGTGATGCTTACCGTATCATTCAGGAAGAGTGTCTGATCCTCAGTTGTTCGGCAGTATGGAGTTGACTATATACTCGGCGCTGTACGGGACCAGCGCATCGTACTTCTCCCCGGTGCCGAAGAACAGTATCGGTATGCCTGTAACGTGCGAGATCGAGATGGCCCCGCCGCCCTTGGCGTCGCAGTCCAGCTTGGTCAGCACTATCCCGTTTATCTTGAGGAACTTGCTGAACTCCTTTATCTGCTCGGATATCGCGTTGCCCGATGTGCTCTCCCCCACGTAGACTATCAGGTCGGGCTGCGCCACCCTCACCATCTTCTGCACCTCCATTATCAGGTTCTTGTTTGTCTCCTGCCTGCCCGCGCTGTCTATCAGCACCGCGTCGGCCTTGTGCGCCTTTGCATACGCTATCGCGTCGAAGGCTATGCTGGCGGGATCGGCGCCGTAGGAGCTCTTTATCACCGGCACTCCTATCTTCTGCGCGTGATGCTCCAGCTGCTCTATTGCCGCCGCCCTGAACGTATCGCTGGCAGAGAGAACCACGCTGACTCCCTCATTCTTCAAGAGGTTGGTTATCTTCGCTATCGTGGTGGTCTTGCCCGTGCCGTTGGGCCCAAGGAACAGTATCTTAACCGGCGTGGTGCCCTCCCTCTTCCTCGCGGATATGAACTGCCTCATGTCCACCCCGTTCCCTGCAGGCTTGAGTATGTTGAACAGCGACTCCCTGACGAACTTGGTCACCTCCTCCTCTATGTGCTTTGAGTCGACCTTCTTCCCGCGCAGGTTGTTGGTGAGGTCGTCTATGAACGCCTCCGTGGTGTCGAACGAGACGTCCGATTCCAGCATCGATATCTTAACGTTGTCGGTGAACCTCTCTATGTCGGAGTCGTTGAGCGCTATGCTCCCCAGGAATACGCTCTTGAGCTTGGTGGTGAATGAGAGCTTGACCATCGGCTCCTCCTTCTGCGGTTTCTCCTGCTTGGCCTCGTGCGCCTCAATCTTAGGTGCGGGCTTTGGAGGCTCGTGAACAGGCTTGTGTATCTCTCTCTTTTCCTCCACCCTTGGCGGTTCAACGTGTCTTTGCTCCTGCCTCTGGGGCTCGGGCTGCCTTGGTTGGGGCCTCGGCTGCTCTACGGGCTTCACCTCCTCCTTGTGGTGCTCCACCCTTGGCTCAGGCCTGTGCTCGACCTTGTGCTCCTCCACCGTCATCTTAGGCTCTTCCCTTACCTCTGGTATTGGCTCCGCTATATCCTGCTTTATCTCGACTGGCTGCACTGGCTCCGGCTTCGGGGCCTCCACAGTCTCCTCTGCCCTCTTCTCCTCGGATCTCACAAAACTCTTTACGGCGTTTGCGAGCCTCTTCTTAAGTTCGCCGAACATGACTATGCCCTGCCCGCGGTCTGGCCCAGCTTGTAGCCTATGTCAACCATAGCCCCCTCGAGCTCCTTCCTGTTCTTGCCCAGCTGGTTGACTATGTTCATCTTCGCCTCTATCTTCTTCGCCACGAAGGCCTTGGCCGAGTCTATGTCCTTCTCCACCATGTAATCCGAGCCTATGCCCACTATCACCGTCTCCGCATCGGCCAGCTTGCTCTTCATGAAGAAATCTGCCCCTATGTTTGTCAGGATCTCCCTGTTCGATATCGTGTCGGAGCTCTCAAGCGTCTTCTGGGCGGCGTTGAGCTCCTGGAGGTCCTGCATGTGCATGTTTATCGTGTTGCTTATGAGCGAGTGCTGCTGCTGGTACACACCGTACATGTACCTGAGCTCCTCGTCGCTCGGTTGCCTGTTTGCCTGGGCACCTGAATCTTCAGCCATGTCGTACACCTTGATTAACAGTTGGGAAATAACCCTTAATACCCTTTACGCTCACAGCACGCCGTTCGAGGGGCCCTGCTTCTTGCTCACCACCGAGCCCTTGATGAGCTCCGCGTCTATCCCCGCCGGAAGCTTGCCTGTGAGCTTGTAGTCGTAAAGTATGAGCCTGAAGACGTTGGATATCATGTAGCCAACAAGCCCGCCGATGACCATCAGCACAATGCCGATGACCGCAATGCCGATCGCTATAGCCCCTACCGCGGCTATGGCGATCACCCCGACTATGAGTATCGCGACTCCCCCCAGCGTGAACATCATGCTGTAGAGGTCGCTGAACAGCAGTCCACCGAAGGTGGCGCCGAAGTTGTCCTTTATGAACTTCACGCTGCCCTCTATCGCCTTTATCGGGCCGGCCCTCTGGTCTATTATGACTGGTATCACGAACAGTATCGCGACCGACAGCGCAAAGGAGGCCACTGCGGAGAGCACGACCCCCGCAATGCCCCTGGACCTGGACTCAAGCGCCCTGAGCAGCATCATTATTATAGAGTAGAACACCGCCCACTCGAATATCTGCACTGTGTAACTGTTGGCCTGCGAGAGCGCCTGGCCTATGCTTATCGGCTTGCCCTTTGCGTACGCCCTGAACGACAGCAGCATGCCCACGAGCATGTACGTGCTTATGAACGTGACAAGAAGGTAGTAGACAAACAGCACAATCACGTAGTTGGCAGTGCCCCACTGCGTTGCGAAGAACATCGGTATGAACAGCGCCGCGGCTATTATTATCGATATAATGGCAGAGAGTATCGGATAAGAGAAGAGCGACTTGTCCTTGAACACCAGCTTCCTTACCTCGGACCCGAGCTTCCATCCCCTGCTTATGTTCTCAAACATGGTCCCATCTCTCCATCAAGGCATTAATTACTTCTGCTCAAGCGCCTCCACGATCCTCGAAAGCTCGTATCCTGTGGTGCTGTCCCCGGCCAGCACCGCGTTGGAGTTGGCCACAGCGGAAAGCCCCAGAGCCAGAGAGCCCTTGTTCGCTGTGGTCCTGACCGAGCTGAATCCGATTATCTTGTCCAGCTCCTCCTTCTCCTCGTCTGTGCTCCTGTTGTTTATCACGAATCCCCTGTTGGTGAGTATGTTGTTCGCCCCAACGGTCTTGAAGCCCCCTATCTCCCTCTTCACTATCTCCACGTCGAGTATGTCCCTTATCTGGCTTATCGCCCTGTGGTCGAAGTCCGGGTTGACTATCGCGATCCTGTCGTTGGTCAGTATGTTACTGCCAACCGCGTTGAGGTCGCTGTCCACTATCTCGACAATCATCTCCGGGAGTAGCTTCCTAATCTGCTGCAGCTCCTCATCGAAGGTGAGGCTAGAGAGCACCACCCCTCTCGAGTTGGCCCTGGAGAAAAGCCCCACCAGGCTCGACGATGAGAGGCTTATCCTGACCCCACTGACACCCAGAACCTCCTCTAGGAGTTCCTTGTTGTTGTCGGGGAGCCCGATCCCCAAGAATACGTGCTTGTCGGTGGCCGTGGCGAACACGCCGACATGGTCGCTGCCGCCAATCCTGTGCTTAGCAGCCTCCATATGCATACAACGTCATTATTCCTTCTTCTGCTCCTTGGGCGCTGGCTTTGCGGCGGGCGCCTTCTTCTCCTCGGCCTTCTTTGCCGGTGCCTGTGCTGCGGGCTTCGCCTCAGCCTTCGGCGCCTCCTTCTTCATCGCCTGGAACGGTGTCGCCTTGGCTATCCCGTTCTCTATGCTGACGTTGACCTTTACCGGCACCATCTTCCTGGAGTAGTGCTTGAATATCATCTCGTTGAGCTCCTGGCTCATCTTGACGTTCTCCACCCTTGTCTTCGTGTAGTGGCCGATCCTGTCCCTTATGTACTTCACCGCCTTGTTCCTCCTCCTGGTCCTGGGCTGCGTGGCCAGGTACTTCCTGATGTTTATCGTGAGCAATCTGTTGGCCATATCAATCATCCAGCTTTATCTTCTGCTTCCTCCAGTTCCTGCTGAACCTGTTGAACTGCAGCTTCCTGTGCGTCCTGAGCGTGACAAGCAGAGGCATCCTCCTCGCCTGCTTGAACTTCTTCCCGAGCCTTCTCTTCTTATCTTGTGTCTTCTTGCCCATATAGGCACCTCACTTGTGCTTGAACGCGATCGTTGGTTCGCGCCTGTCAGTCATCTTCTCCAGGATGGACCTCAGCTGGGCCTCACTTAGCCTTGCCGTTATCCTCCTTGTCTGGACGAGCTGCATTATCAGCCCGACCAGCTGAGCGTAAAGTTCCGGGTTCGCGGCCCTTATGTTCATCAGCCTGTCAAAGGCGGGAGGTTCAAGGTACTGCTTGACCATCTCCTTCCTCTGCTCCTCGGCCTGGGCCCTCTTAAGAGCCTCCGCGACCCTCCTCTTCAGATTTCTCTGGTATTCCTGCTGCTCGTCTTCATGCGGCATCCGATCACGAGCCCGCTATCTCCTTGCTGAGCTTGTCCATGAAGGACCTCCCCTGCGGGGTTATGATCCTCCCCTCCTTGGTGTTCTTGACGAACTTGGCCTTCTCGAGCTCCATGAGCGAGTCCCTTATTATGCTGCCCCCTGCCTTCTTGTGGTGCATCCTGTGGACCACGTGCCCCTTCCTGGAGCCGTACCTGGTCCTAAGCTTGGACACGCCGATAGGGCCGTTGAGGTATACCTGCCTCAGTATCGAGGCGCTCCTCATGTACCAGAACTCCGGGTCCTGGGGCACCCTCTCCTTGCTCGCTCCCGACTTGACGAAGTCCACGTATCTGGGCTTGCCTATTATCGTCTTGAGCTTTGCGGAGGCTGCCTTTATCAGTTCAGCTGAGCCGACATC
Source organism: Microcaldota archaeon (assembly GCA_028867285.1). Classification (GTDB taxonomy): domain Archaea; phylum Micrarchaeota; class Micrarchaeia; order Micrarchaeales; family Micrarchaeaceae; genus JAGWFU01. The sequence continues at coordinate 11,258 of JAGWGP010000004.1, forward strand.
ATAAACATTAGCCATTACATCTCCTCTTTCAAGAATAGAAAGAATGCCGTGATAAGTATTCTGTAAAAAACCTATTAATACCTTTGCATCGTCTATTCCTCGGGTGGCATGTCGGCAGTCAGCACGACAAGGGAGGAGGCCATAGAGCGCATAGAGGACGCGATATGGAAATTCATGGCCTCGGCCCAGCAGAGGGGCATGCTGAGGGGCGTTCCCAACATAATACGCTTAGACGACAATAAGGAGATCGGCTGGAAGATACTAAGGGATCCGAATCCATCAGACCAGCGGCAAGGCGGCGTCTCAAGCGGCAACATATTCATCGGCCCCAACAAGGGGCTCGAGTCGCTGATCATCAATGGCAAGACACAAGGCCTCGTGGCGCTGGACCTCTCGCTTCGCAACGGCGTGCTCAAGGTTACATCTGACGGAGAGCACGACAAGAGCTTCGTCAGCATGTTCCTTGACATGCACAAGGACGCCTGCGCAACGGGGATACTCCGCAAGCTTGTGAACTAGTAAAATGAGACCCGTTACTTCCTGTGCCACTGCCTTCTCTCTCCGCCGCCTCCCCGTCCCCTGTCGTAGCCCCTCCTGTTCTGCTGCGACCTGAAGCCGCCGAGCGGCCTGGTGGGCCTCTCGTTCCTGCTTCTCTCAGGCCTCTCGGAGACGTTCTTCTTTATCTTCTCTATCGTGCTCTCGAGGTCGGACTTGAGCTTCTCCCCTATGAACTTCTTTGTGAAGTAGTCGCCCTTGAGCCCTATGCTTATCTTGGTGGCGTACGCCCTGGCGATCTTGCCCCTCGCGTTCCTCGGGGCGTTGCTTATCGAGGGCATGTTGAACAGGAGTCCGTACTTTGGCGGCTTGCTCCCGAACTTTATGTGCTTGAACAGCGCCTTCTCGGCGCCGAGCAGCTGTATCGTGCTCGCCGGCATCATCGCCAGCCTCTCCAGTGAGCCCGCCTTGCTCAGGAGCTTCGCGGCTATCTTGTCATCGGTCAGGTAAGTGGTATTGGGCATCAGCTTCTCCGAAGTGGCCTTGATGTAGGCGTCCAGCCCCTCCATCGCTGTGTTCATGTCAGAGCTCATCCTCGCGAACGCGAGTATCGCGGCCCTCTCGCCCTCGTTCATGGACCTTCCCATGCTCGCCGATGCCTTGTTGAATATCGATTCCGTCTTGTCCGGGTCGTTTATTATCTTCTGTATTGCCTCCCTGCTCATGTTCTCCCTGTCGTTGAGGACGGCCACCAGCTCCGCCAGGCTCTTCGGGTTCGGCACCTTCACCTCGGGGAAGTATATGCCATACCACTCTGTCAGCCTCTCAAACACAAGGTTGTAGGACCTGCCGGTCTCGTCAAAGGCGTTTATCGCCTGTATGAGCGCATGCTCCTCGTTCTGGTACTCGCTCTTGATGCTCTCCCTTACGTTCTTGAGCATCCCCTCTCTCTTCTTCCTGAAATCTATACCAGCCAAACGAGCACCAGATTGCAGTATCACTTGCGTTAATCAGATATTTATATGTTGACGTGGAATAATCCTTTGTCGGGTCCCGAGGCGTTTCTTGATGAGCGGCCAACACTGCAAGCCTAATCCAGTCCTACTTAGCGGCATACAGGCATACACCCGAAGATACGAGGAGGCGAAGGCAAAGGGCGACGTGTCAGAGGCGGTCCAGTCTCTGGTATCGGCGGGCACCATTGCAAGCCGGGTCTACCACAGCCCCAATGTCTCGAAGAGCTACTTCAGCGAGGCGTACGAAATATCAGGCGCAGAGGCCAAATCCCACTCCTCTCAGGGCAGGTACGCCGAGGCCGCAGACAGGTACCTGTGGCTCACCTCGTTCGCAAGCGAGAAGCTTGGCAAGGATAAGGCATCAGAGGCAGCGAAGTTGGCCAACGAGCAGTACTCGATGGCCGCGGAGAAGAAGCTGTGCGAGATAAAATCCCATTTCTTCACTGCGGACTCACAGTCAAATATAAAGCGCGACATACTCAACGTAACCATGATGCTAAGGACAGGCGCAGCAATTGGCAAAGCGCATGGCATGCCGGCCGATATAACCGACTCACAGCTCGTCATAGCCCACAAGCTCTGCATGGACCAGGGGGACAGGCTGGGTGCGCTGGCATCGGCATCTAGGATGAGCAAGAGAATGCGCAGGACCAAGCTGATGGAGGTCATTGAGCAGATGAGGCACCACACCAGGGGCAACACCACGGAGGAGAACGCACTGCCCGCGGCATTCGAGTCGCTGCAGAACAGGTACATGAGGAACGTCTACTGCAGGGAGATTGCCGCAGAGAGCTTCATGCGCTTTGCCAACGCGGTGCACGACGCAGGCGTCAAGAGGATGTTCAAGGGAATGGCGATAGGCTGCCTGGCAGAGGCCGCCAACGACAGGGAATCCACGGGCATAAGGGGCAGGATCAAGCAGGCGGCCGAGGACCACTACAAGATAGCAATGCTCTACGAGTCAATGAATGACAAGAGGGCAGGACAACACTTCATGAAGGAGAAGGAGCTGATGGAGCGCTACGAGGCCATGATGGAGGCGCACAGGAAGGAGCAGGTAATAGAGGTATCATGATGGAGGGCACGAAGAGGCAGGGCACCGAGGCGCTGGTCAACCTGGCGGCGAGGAGGAGCATAATACTACCGGCGTTCAGCCCATATGGCGAGCTGGGCGGCTTTTACGATTACGGCCCCATCGGCATAAGGATAAGGCACAACATAGAGTCCACGTGGAGGAGGCACTTCATAGAGGCGATGGGCAACGTCGAGGTCGACACCACCATCATAGGGCCCGAGATAGTCTTCCAGGCGAGCGGCCACCTGGGCAACTTCAGCGACCCGATAACCGTGTGCAGCAAGTGCAAGACCAGCTACAGGGTCGACAAGCTGCTCGAGGAGCTCTTCCAGGGCAAGGGCGACAAGAAATCTGTCGACAGGGTGAAGACCAGCAGGCTGCCCGAGCTCGAGCAGATGATGGTGGACAACGGCGTCAAGTGCGAGAAGTGCGGCACCCCGCTCAAGAAGGCGGACACGTTCAACCTCATGCTCGGCACGAGCATAGGCCCCATGGGCGGGACATCAGGATACCTGAGGCCGGAGACGGCGCAGGGAATATTCATAGACTTCAAGAACATATTCAGGAACCTCGGGCTCAAGCTACCTGTAGGGATAGGCCAGATAGGGAAGGCATTCAGGAATGAGATATCCCCGAGGAGGATGCTCATACGAATGAGGGAGTTCTCCCAGATGGAGCTGGAGTTCTTCTTCGACCCGGAGGAGAAGGAGCTGATTATAAACGGGGAAAACGTGGGCGATGGCTTCCTTAATCAGAGGGTCAACTTCGTGACTAGGGAGATGCAGCTCGAGAACTCCGGCAAGGACTTCATCGAGATAACCCTTGATGAGGGGCTGAAGAACGGCTACATCCCGAACAAGCTGTTCGCCTACCTGATGTTCAGGGCCGGGGAGTTCATGGACAGGCTCGGATTCCCGACGGATTCGTTCAGGTTCAGGCAGCAGCTCGAGCACGAGCTCCCGCACTACTCGAAGGGAAACATAGACGTGGAGGCGAGGCACGACGACGGGTTCGAGGAGCTGATAGGCATAGCGTACAGGACGGACTACGACCTCAGCAACCACGCCAAGTTCTCGAAGAGCGACATGAGCGTGGTCAACGGCGAGAAGAAGCTGGTGCCCCACGTTGTCGAGATCAGCTTCGGGCTCGACAGGATATTCTGGGTGCTCCTATCGAACTCCCTGCGCAAGGACGACAAGAGGGAGTGGGACCTGCTTCTGCTGAATCAGGATGTGGCGCCATACAAGTACGCAGTCTATCCGCTTCAGAAGGACGAAGGGCTCGTGAAGAAGGCGCAGGAGATACTCAAGGGGCTGAACGCCAACGGCACTTATTCCTATTACAGCCTGTCGGGCAGCATAGGCAAGAGGTACGCCAAGTCCGACGAGACCGGGATACCGTTCGCCATAACGGTGGACTTTACCACGCTGGAGGACGGCACGGTCACGGTCAGGGACGCAAGGACCGGCGAGCAGGTAAGGAAGAGCTCAAGCGAGATAAGATGAGCCCATACAAGCTCACCCCGAGCGGGGTGGAGACGCGGCTTTTCGACCTGAGGCACACGCTGGAGAGCGCGCAGCCTCTCACCTTCTTCGCCGATTACCACGAGAGGAAGGAAACGCTCAGCTATGTGGCCGGCAAGAGGATAATAGACACGAGATTCTCGGGCACCGTGGCGAGGGGCAGATTCACCATCAAGGGAGGCGGCATAGCGGCAAAGAAGAGGGACATAGTGCGCAGGTTTAGGCTCGCCGACGACATGGAAAAGATCTACTCCAGGATACAGACCGACAAGTTCATGGCTGACGCGGTGAGGAACTACAGGGGAATGAGGCTTACGATAAACGATCCGTGGGAGACAACGCTGTGCTACATCGTCTCACAATACAACAACGTCAAGAAGATACGCGGGACGGTGCTCAAGATAATAAATAGGTTCGGCACCGAGATAAGCGAGGGCGGCAGGAGCGCAAGGTCGTTTCCCACAAGCGAGGAATTGCTTGCTGCAACAGAGAAGGATTTCAGGGAGTGCGGTGCGGGCTTCAGGGCCAAGTATCTCAAGTCCGCGGCTGACTTCTGCACCAACAACATGAATCTTTATAAGCTTCAGGACAGAGGCTATGATGAGATAAAGGAGTCGCTCATGGAGATAGACGGCGTCGGCGACAAGGTCGCCGATTGCATAGCGCTTCTGGGGTACGGCAAACTGGAGGCGTTCCCCATAGACGTCTGGGTGAAGAGGACCCTGGAGCGCGTATATTTCAAGGGAAGGGACAAAAAAATAAAGTACCTGCACAAGTTTGCCGAGCACAGATGGGGCAACGACATGGGCTACGCCCAGCAGTACCTCTTCTGGCAGGGCAGGCAGATGGAAAAGAAGGATGTGAGACTATGAGCAACCTCGATGGCGACATAAGCAGGATATCGGCGCATCTCGCTGACAAGCAGAAGAGATTTGACGCCGTGATGGACTCGTCCAGGGAGATGATACGCGAGGCCGGGCAGATAATCACGCTCCTCCACAACAACAGGGCCGCAGAGGCCAAGAAGAGGATGGCCCAGCTCAAGAAGGCGGTCATGGCAACCAGGAAGATCGACGATAATTTCAGGTACCACACATTGCAGGCATACCAGGAGTATGTAGAGGCCGCATGCTTCTTCTCAATAAAGACGAAAGGATCGATACCGCGCCTGTCCGAACTGGGAGTCGACAATGAGGCTTACATACTGGGGTTAATGGACTGCGTGGGCGAGCTCAAGAGGGAAGTCTTCGAGTCACTCAACGCCGGCGATACCAAGTCCGCCAACGGGTACTTCGACTTCATGAAGCTGATATACGACTCCACGAGGAGCATAAGGTTCGCAGAGGTCGTCCTCGGCGGCTTCAGGAAGAAGCAGGACGTAGCCAGGATACAGATAGAGAGCGCAGGGAGCGAGATACTCTCCTTCAAGAAGAGATGATCACGCCGCCTAAGCCTCCCCTATCTTTCTCAATTGCACCATCAGGGCCTTCTTCTCCAGGGGCTCAAGGCCGGCGTTCATGGAGCGCACGACCTTGGCTCTCTCATCCCCAGCCGCAGAAAGCAGCTTCTCCGAATCTGACAGGTGCCTCCTGGCCTTTATTATGTCGCCGTAAGAGCCTCTTTCTACCAACGTCACAGCCTGCTGGCAATGCTTCTCTGCGGCCGCCACAAGCTCATTTCGGACCTTCTCGCTAATGTTCACGGTCTGTTGCGTTGAAAATGTCTTCATGATTCCACAGAAGTAGACTGCGGCTCCTTATATATAAAGTTTTCGTGTAAAAATCGCGCTGCTTTTAAGGCTATGCGCAGGACCAGAAGGATTTTACCTGCTTACCGTTTTTATCGCCTTCTCCAGTATGTCCAGGCCCTTGTCCAGCGAATCCCTGCTCACGGTCAGCGGAGGTATTATCCTTATGCACGACTGCCCTGCAGGCAGCAACAGGAGACCGTTGTTGAAAGCCTCGGCCACCACCTTGTCCCTGTCCATGACTGCCGGTTCCTTGCCCCTCTTGCTCTTGACAAGCTCTATCGCAAGCATCATCCCCAGCCCCCTGGCGTCGCCCACGATCTCGTATCCGTCCTTAAACTCGTTGAGCCTCTTCATTATCGCCTTGCCGTTGTCCCTCACATTTCTCTCGATTGCCGAATAGTTCTTCTCGAGGTACTTCAACGACGCGTATCCGGCAGCCACCGATGCAAGGTTGCCCCCGAAAGTGTTGGCATGGGCTCCGGCAGGTATGTCGCCAAGGCTGCTCTTTGTCACTGTGACTCCCATCGGCAATCCGCCGCCCACGGCCTTTGCCATGGTGTAGATGTCAGCCTTGATCCCGAAGTTGTCCATAGCGAGGAACTTGCCTGCCCTCATGTAGCCCGCCTGCACCTCGTCGGACACGAGCAGTATCTGGTGCTCGTCTGCTATCCTCCTGAGCTCCCTCATGAACATCCTAGATGGGACTATGTAGCCCCCCTCCCCCTGTATCGGCTCGACGAATATGGCGGCTATCTCCCTGCCCGCCGCCTCCTTGCCGATTATGTTGCGCTCTATGAAATCTATCTGCTCCATCCCGCACTCTTCAGTGGAGTGGCCCATCTTGCACCTGTAAGGATACGGGAAGGGCGCGTGAAGCGTGTTGTTGAACGGGCCGAAGTGCTCCCTGTGAACGGCCCTCGATGCGGTGAGCCCGAGCGAGCCCATCGTCCTCCCGTGGAAGGAGTTGTAAAAGGCAAGAACATACTGCCTCTTGGTGAACAGCTTTGAGAACTTGAGCGCGGCCTCGTTCGCCTCGGTCCCGGAGTTGGACAGGAACATCTTCCCAAACCCGCTGGGAAAGAACTTTAGCAGCTTCTCCGCGAACAGCACCGGAAGCTCCGCCCTGTAGTCGGTGAACGCGGCATGCATCAGCTTGTCCACCTGCGCCTTCACCGCGGCGCGTATCTCCTTGTTGCCGTTCACGCCGAGGTTGTAGACGGAGATGAAACTCGAGAAGTCTATGAACTTGTTGCCCGATACGTCGTATACGAAATCGCCGTCACCGTGGTCGGCTATGAAGTGGTTGTCGCCCCTTGTGGTGGTGAGGAACACCTTCCTGTCCCTCTCCATTATGTCCTTGATCCTCTTGTCTATCCTTATCACGCAATCCCCTTCCTGTACCTGGAGTAGTTTATCAGAGCGGCCAGCGACCCTGCCGCATCGTCCGGCGACTCGTACACCGGCATCCCCTCGTTCTCCATCATCATCTTGTGCGAGTGGGTGTAGCTGCCGCCCACGCTAAGCCCGATCACCGGCTTGTTGAGCTTCGATGCGAAGCTGACGATGCTCGAGGCGAGCCTCGAGTCAGCACCAGGCGTCTGGAACAGCACTATGGTTATTATCGCGTCGACGTTAGGGTCATCCCCGACCACCGACAGGGCGTCAATGTACCTCTTGTCATCTGCGTCGCCAACCAGGTCGAGCGGCATCCTTATGTTGACCGTATCCGGCATCATCTTCCTCAGACTGTCCTCCGATTCCTTGGTGAGCTTTGCCATCTCAAGCCCGTTGTTGTAAAGCGCATCGGTGGCGAGAACCCCTATGCCGCCGCCATTTGTGAGTATGGCAACCCTCTTTCCGGTTGCCAGCGGCTGGGTGTCGAATATCTTCGCGTAATTTATCAGGTCCTTCAGGTCCCTCGCTATGGTGAACCCGAACTGCCTGAATACGGCCTCATAGGCTTGGCTGCTCCCAGCAAGCGATGCCGTGTGGGAGTGCGCCGCTCCGGCGCCGGCCTCGGTGACGCCGCCCTTGCTTATCACGACCGGCTTTACCTTTGTCACGCGCTTGGCAACGTCTATGAACTCCCTGCCCCTCTTCACTCCCTCCATATAGTAGACAATCACCTTCGTGTCCTTGTCGTTTCCCAAGTAATTGAGTATGTCAACCTCGTCGACGTCCGCCGCGTTGCCGTACGAGATGAACCTCGCGAGCCCGAATCCCTCGCTGCCTATCATGTCGAGCACAGCGCTTCCCACGGCACCGCTCTGCGCGGCGAAGCTCACCCCGCCGATCTTCGGCCTGTCTATCTTGTACGTGGGCAGGAACATCGTGTCTATCCTCGACCTCGGATCCATCACGCCAAGGCAGTTGGGCCCTATCGTCGGCATGGAGTACTTCTTGGCTATGCTTGCAAGCTGGTCCTGCAGCTGCGTGTTTCCCACCTCGGAGAATCCGCCGCTGACCACTATCAGCCCCTTCGCCCCGGCCCTTCCGCACTCCTCCATCACCTGAGGCACCGCCATCGCGGGCACGGCGATTACACCGAGGTCTATCGGCCTCTTTATCTCGAGCACGCTGGCGTAGGCCTTCAGCCCCATTATCGTGCCCTCGTTCTTTACGTTGACCGGATAGATCTTGCCAGAGTATCCGGCGTCGATGTAGTTCTGCAGTATTACGTGGCCCACCTTGTCCGGCTTGTCCGACGCGCCTATTATCGCCACCGACTTCGGCATCATTATGTGGCTAAGGCTCTTGTAATCGTTCTTCAACCCATCACCCTCAGGTCTACGGAGTCGTACGTGCCGTCGTGCAGTATCAGCGGGTTCAGGTCGAACTCGGTTATCTCGTTTTCCGCAAACATCTTCGCCGCCGACACCAGGAGCGACTTTACCATCGACTCGGCCTCCTTGCTCGGGGCTATCACTGCCTTGGACCTCATCTGGTTGAGCATGGACTGCGCGTCGAAATCTGTTATCGGGCACACGCGGAGGGCGAAGTCCTTGAACGTCTCTACGTAGATCCCCCCAAGGCCTATCAGTATCATCTTCCCGAACTGCTGGTCTGTGTTCCCCCCGATGATTATCTCGGTCCCTCCCCTTACCATCTTCTGCGCTATGACCTTGTATGGCCTGAGCTGTTGTGCCTTTTTCTCCAGATCAGAATAAGCCGCGGTTATGTCGTCCCTCGTGTACAGGTTCAGCCTTATCAGCCCGCTCCTTGACTTGTGCAGCGCCTTTTCAGACAGCACCTTGAGGACTATCGGCTCACCATCGGCGAACCTTACCGCATCATCGCCGCTCTTCACGTATGAGCTCTCAACGCTGCGTATGCCGTAGCGCTTGACAAGGTTGCGCGCCTTGTCGTAATCCCAGAGCCCAACCATCTCAATACCCCGAGCCTTGCGGCTAGAGCTTTCCAATCAAGAACATCCAGATGACTACCAGCACCACCACTATCACGACGGTGCCGACCGCCATTATCAGCATGCCTCTGTTGCCCTTTACCGCAGGGGCTGTTGCGTCCGGCACCTGCTGCGCCTGCGCCTCCTGCTGCATTGCGGGCTGCGGAGCCTGTGGCATAGGCTGCGCCTGCTGTGGCGCGCCGGGCTGAGGCGCAGCTGCAGGCATGCCGTTCTGCACCTGGATGAATCCCTTCTCCGTAAGCGTTATGTCGATGGTCCCGTTCCTGAACTCGTAAGACAGGTACTGCTGCTCTGCAAGCTTGTAGAGGTGCATGGCCAGGTCCTTCGGCGTCACGTTCACGGCCCCGCCCAGGTCGGTGAGGCTCCTCTTGCCCTTGGAGAGCTGAGTTATCACGGCGAAGTCGAGATGGTCGAAGCCGCCCTTTGCCTTCTCGTTCGCCTCCGCGACAGTGGCCTTGCCCAGGTCCGTAACCGTGAGGGCGCTCTGGCCCGGGAACGTTGTGGTAAAATCAACTAGCCCCTTCTGCTTCAGTCCCCCAAGTATGTTGGATGCGTCGAAAAACGAGGAGTTTATCAGGCTGCCGAATTTTTCTACTACAGTGTCACCCTTGATTCTGGACAGGGATATCAGGTCGATAAAGTTAACATCAGAGGCCATTCAGTCACCTTTCGTATAAAGAAAGGAATATATTTATAGGCTACGATGCTCTAAACGACCAGTTTAGACAATCGGATGATTTTTCATGCTATTCAAGTTCTTCGGCGCGGCGCAAGAGGTTGGCAGGTCTGCCATATACATGAAGGACGTAAAGGGAGTCCTTTTCGACTACGGCATAAAGCTCGGCACTGAGAAGCCCGAGTACCCGATAGGCATGCCTGACATGGATGCGTTCGTGCTCAGCCACGCCCACATAGACCACTGCGGCGCAGCCCCGACGATATACAACGAGCTCTACGTGCCCACGTTCGGCACCAGGCCCACGCTCAAGCTTTCCAACATACTGCTCGAGGACTCGCTCTCAGTGGCTAGGAAGAACCACACCCAGGCGAAGTTCCACAAGAGGCAGATCAAGACATTCACCAACAAGTTCATGTCCAAGGACTACCACAAGCCATTCAGGATAGGCGACATGGAGCTTGAGTTCTTCGACGCGGGGCACATAGCCGGCAGCGCCGTCACGCTCATCAACAGGAAGAACGCCAAGGAGAACAGGAGGGTGGTCTACACCGGAGACTTCAAGCTCGAGCCGCAGTCGCTGCACAAGGGTGCGGAGATAGTGGAATCTGACGTGCTCGTGATGGAGTCCACATACGCGAAGAGGAAGCACCCAGACAGGAAGGAGCTGGTCAACAGGTTCATAACCGCGATAAAGGAGACGATAGACAACGGCGGAAACGCGCTGGTACCCGTTTTTGCAGTAGGAAGGAGCCAGGAGATACTCTATCTGCTCCACAAGCACAACCTCTCCGGCTACACCTACATTGACGGAATGGCGAGGGCCGCGACCAAGGCGGTGCTCAACTATCCGGACTACATACAGAACCACAAGCACCTCGAGGACGCGCTGGACCAGGCGCAGGTCATATCCGACAGCGCGCACAGGAAGGAGGCGCTTGAGAGCCCCTCCGTCATACTCACCACCGCTGGAATGCTAAGCGGCGGGCCAGTGCTGAATTACATAACCAAGCTCAACAAGTACTCGCAGATAATGCTGACGGGATACCAGGTCGACGGCAGCAACGGAAGGACGCTGCTCGACCACAAGAAGGTCGTAATAGACGGGGTGACGCACAAGATAGAGACGCCCGCCTCGTATTTCGACTTCTCGGCGCACGCCGGAAGGGACGACCTCTACGAGTACGTGAAGAAGAGCAACCCGAGCACGGTCATCTGCGTCCACGGGGACGAGGAGAACGCGAAGGATCTCGCTGAAAACCTTGCGATGGAGGGCTACAAGACCCACGCGCCTAAGCTCGGGGAGACGATAAAGCTCGAGTAATCCTAATTCTCAGAACTGGCCCACATTGGGCATGCTGAGGTCGTATTCCTGGCCCTCAGCCGGCATGTACTGCGAAGAGGGTGCGGACTCGAAGTTGTTCCTCGAGTATGCGAGCACGATGACGGTCACGAACCCTATCCCGGCTATCACCGCCAGGTATGCGGTGCCGCTGTTCAGGTACTGATAGCTGGCCATGGCCACGTCGGCGAACACGGTAAGCAGCGCTATCGCGTAGCCCCTCAGCGACTGCACGAAGAGCAGCATAGCCGCGACTATGGCGAACACCGATATCACTCCCTGCGCGAGCGCAGCTATGTAATTGTAGTTTATGCTCGCGAGGAAGTCGAATATCCCCACCGCGTTGGCGTAGCCTATTATGTAGGCCAGCTGCCCGTTTGCGAAAACTATGAATATCACGAACATGGCGAGCATCATCATGCCCGCGACTATGCTCAGCCCGTTGTAGGTGGAGTAGACCTCCTTCTCCTCGCCGGTGTAGGCGGGCGCCTTGTCCACGTCCTCAAGGCAGTAGTAGTTGCCGTTGTAGTCAGCTATGTCTTCGAAGCAGAACGGCCTGTGGCAGTAGTTGCACCTCGCGTAGGCCTTCCTCCACGGATGCCAGGTGCAGTGGAGGTTCTGCGCAGCCTCCCTGCTCATGTACTCCGCCCTTGTCTGCGCCGCCGTCTTGTTTATGAGCGCCTCCTGCATCTCCTCCTCGGAGGTGTAGGCCTCGGGCTTCGCCATCGTCTGTATCGGCTTTGGCTCGTAAGCTGGCTGCTCTCGCTCCTCCCGCTTTGGCCTCGCGAACTCGACAGGCGTGACCGGCTGCCTCTCCTCTGGGGCCTGCTCCGGCTTTGGCTGCTTGAAAAATAGCGGCTTCCTCTCCGCCTTCGGCTGGGGAGCCTCAACGACCTTGGGTTTCTCCACGGGCCTGGCCTCCGGCCTCTTCACCGGCTTGGCCTCGACCTTCTGCTCAACAGGCCTCTTCTTCTGCTGCTCCCTAACCTTGAAAATTATCAAGTCGTTAGGGTCGACAGCCATCAGATCGCCTTGCTGGATCTCCTTATCGCATTCCTCTTGAGCTTCTCGAAGATTCCCCTGTGCTTGGCGCAGCTTATGCAGTACCACTGCTTCCTCCTCTCGAAGAACCTGACGTCCTGTGCGTTCTTCATCTCGGTGTTGAAGCTTATGGCCCTCTCGTAGGCTACGCCCTTGTCTCTGGGCACCTTCCTTCCGCAGGAATCGCAAACAACTACCGTCTCCTTTCCTCTGCTCACTTATAACACCTGTACGCTAAGAATTGACATAAGAAGATTAATAATGCTTACACCATCATAATATACCGTCAATACAGTGGGCGAAATGAGGATCTACGTCATAAGCGACAACAAGGACAAGGAGATAGCGCTCGCCAACGCGATATCCAAGGCGGGCAACTCCCCGATAATGAGCGAGCTTTCCGGCGACGACTACACCGAGATGATAGGCGAGGCGATAGACAACGCCAAGTCGGGCTACGACATGATGGTCATGCTATCCGCGGATTCCGTCGACGCATGCATAGAGGCGAACAAGACCGGCAAGCTCAGGGCCATAGTGTGCAGCACGGCCGAGGACGCCGCAAAGGCGAGGAGGGCAGGGGTGAACCTCGTAGTCATAGACAGCTCCTCAACGAAGTCCGAGATAGGCAACGTCGCAAGGGGAATCATGTCATCGACCGCAGCCGCTGTTCAGCCCATGCAGAAGAAGGAGATCGTGGAGAGGCATACGCCAAAGCCGATGTTCTCCGGCATAATGAAGAAGAGGGAGCAGAAGCAGAAGGAGGAGGCACAGGAAGAGGACGAGCCCGCTCCGCCGAAGGAGGGCGGGATAATGAGCAAGATAAAGTACACCTTCGGCCTGGAATGAGCATGGACCTTAACTGCGAGCGTGCCATGGGATTGATCATACCCGCAGTCAGGATATCTGTTTCTAAGAGATTGAGAAAAGAGGGCATGACCCAGGCAGATATATCGCGCCGCCTGGGGATAAGACAGGCCACCGTGAGCAAGTACCTCACCGGCAAGTACTCCAGCAGGCTGAGGGCAGCTGAGAGGATCGTAGACTCGAAGGGGATATCCGCGAATGTCGCGGGCCTGATAGCCAAGGGCGACAGCGCCAGGCAGGTATCGGCGGCCATGGACGCGATAGCCTTCAGGAAGGACGTGATACTCGCAGCGAGCAGGATAGCCTGACTACCCTACCCTAACCCTTCCCCTCAACATCTTCATATGGTTCAGGAACTGGGAATAGGAGACGTCCACGCAGCGCGGGTCGATTACCGACGCGCCGCCGGCATAAGCCCCAGCCATAACGAACGCCATGAAGAGCCTGTGGTCTCCCTCCTTTTCCTGGCTCGCCCTGGGGTCCAATATGGCGCGGTTCAGCCCCCTCTCTGTCCTTATCCACAGCCCGTCCCTGTTCTCCTCAACAGTGGCGCCCATCTTGGGCAGCTCCCTAGCCAGCAGCGCTATCCTGTCCGTCTCCTTGTACCTGGCCTGCTTCACGTTGCCGATCTTGACCCAGTCAGCAGATCTCAGGCCCAGTATGGCAGTGGCGGGCAGCGAGTCCGGAGAGTTCGAGAGGTCCACGTACCCTCCCTTAACGTCCCCTCCCCTGACCAGTATGCCCCTCTTGGGCAGGTCCCAGCCAAGCACATCGCCCCTGATCCGCATCTGGGTGCTGGTCTGGTAATCCGGGACTATGTCACCGCCGAGCCTCCTTGCGTGGTTCACGAACGCCTGGTCCGCCTGTGGCAGACCCTCGCTGTTGTCCACATAGACCATCATCTCCCTGGAGTTGAGGATCCCGCCCGCTATCATCAGTGCCGCGCTGGAGTAATCCCCAGGGACGTAGAACACAGCTCCCCTGTAATCCTGCCTGTCTATCCTGTATCTCTTATAGGGTATCTCGGTCTTCACGTCCACGCCGAACCTCCTCTGGGTCGCTATGGTGGCGTCGAGGTAAGGCTTGGACACGAGCTCCCCGTCTATGTTTATCGTAAGCCCCTTCTCCATCAGCGCCGCCGCCATGCACAACCCAGATATGAACTGCGAGGATATGGTGCCGTCAACGCTAACCTCCCCGCCCTCCATACCGTCCCTGCCTGTTATGGCGAGCGGCGCCCTTCCGTTGTCAGATGCGCACCGCGCCCCAAGGCGGTTTATCGCGTCGACTATGGGCTGCATCGGCCTGGTGCTCAGGCTGGAGTCTCCATTTATGATGACCTTGCTCCCGCACAGCCCCGCTATGGCCGCCGATATCCTCATGGTGGTGCCGGAGTTGGATGCGTCTATCTCGCCGGTACGCAGCTCCGGATACCCGCGCCCCACGATCTTTATCTCCCTCATTCCGTTCTCCATCTCCACCTTGGCGCCGAACGCCCTGGCGGCCTCCACGCTCGCCATGGTGTCCCTGGATATCAGCGGGTTGCGCACGTAGCTCGTGCCGTTGGCAAGCGCTCCCATGAATATGGCCCTGTGCGTGTAGCTCTTGTTGCTCGGCACTACCACCGGCCCCCACAGCTCGGCCCTCTCCACCGTGCAGTAACCTGCCATGCAACTATATCTGCCCCTTCCTGCTAAAAGCCTTTTCTGCCTCCTCCCGCCCTCAGGCCTGAAGGGCCCCTGCAAAAACTGAAAGAAAGTAAACCCCCAATCGAATAGGCTTTAAATACTTTCGAATGGCCTATTTCTAACGATTATAGTGGTTGATATAGATGGCTAATGTTAACGAGATCAAGGTCGAGGGCGTGAAGGCCCAGGTTCAGGCTCAGACTCAGGTGCAGCCGCAGGTGCAGCAGCCCATGGACCCGGCCCTCGCCCCCTATCACAGGACCATGGAGGAGATAGAGCGCATGCCGGTTATAGAGAAGACCATGACCGTGTGCCCCGAGTGCAAGCTCATAGTCAATGGAATAATATACAAGGACGGGGACAACGTGATGATAAGGAAGCACTGCCCCGAGCACAACTGGACCATAGAGAAGTACTGGGAAGACTACGACATGTACATGAAGATGAGGCGTTACAATTATTTCGGGAGGGGATTCGACAACCCCAACTTCATAACAGAGACGAAGGGCGCTAACTGCCCGTTCGACTGCGGAATGTGTGAGAGGCACAAGTCGCACACCGGATTGGCAAACGTGGTGGTCACCAACAGGTGCCACCTGTCGTGCTGGTACTGCTTCTTCTACGCGAAGGAGGGAGAGCCGATCTACGAGCCATCCACCGACGAGCTCAGGAAGATATTCAGGAACCTGAGGGGGCAGAAGCCGATACCGGCCAACGCGCTCCAGATAACCGGCGGGGAGCCGACGATGCACCCCGACATAGTGGGGGTCATACAGGCCGCCAAGGAGGAGGGATTCGACCAGATCCAGCTCAACACCACAGGCATAAACCTGGCGCTCAACCCTGAGATGGCGTACAAGATAAAGCACGCCGGCGCAGGCACGCTCTACATGAGCTTCGACGGTGTCAGCAAGAGGGCCAACCCCAAGAACCACTGGGAGGCGCCGCTCACGCTCGACGTCGCGAGGAAGGTGGGGCTCAACATAGTGCTCGTACCGACAGTCATAAGGACGATCAACGACCACGAGCTCGGCCACATAATAAACTTCGCGCTCAACAACATCGACGTGATAAGGGCGGTCAACTTCCAGCCCGTCTCGCTGGTGGGCAGGATGCCCACGAGGCTCAGGGAGAAGCAGAGGATCTCCATACCGGGGGCGATAAAGCTGATAGAGAAGCAGACCAACGGCGTGATAAAGAAGGAGCACTGGTTCTCCGTGCCTTACGTAGGCGGGATAAACAAGTTCATAGAGGCGCTGACAGGCGAGTACAAGTACGACCTCTCCATACACTTCGCGTGCGGGGCAGGGTGCTACCTGTTCCTTGACAGCGACAACAAGGTCATACCGATAACAGAGTTCGTGGACGCGCCCGGCCTACTCGACCACCTGCAGAAGGCGGTCAACGAGATGGAGGGCAAGAGCAAGCTCCAGAGGAAGGCCATAGCGGTCAAGACTCTGCTCCAGCTGGGCAGGTTCGTCGACAAGAAGAAGCAGCCCAAGTCGGTCAACTTCCTGAAGCTGCTCATGTCCATCTTCACGAAGCACGACTTCGGCTCGATGGGGACGCTTCAGATGAAGTCCCTGTTCTTGGGAATGATGCACTTCCAGGACGAGTACACCTACGACATACACAGGGTAGAGAAGTGCGACATACACTACGCGATGCCCGACGGAGAGGTGCTTCCGTTCTGCACGTTCAACGTATTCCCTGAGGTTTACAGGGACAAGGTACAGAAGCAGTACTCCATACCCACGAAGGAGTGGTCAAAGACCCACCCGAGCTGGGGATACTCCAAGGACAAGTACATAAGGAACGTCAAGGAGTGGGAGGCCACGGAGCCGTACCAGAGGACCTACGGAAGGATGATTGACTTCTTCGCAATGCCGGTCAACGGAGGAATGCCTGTTGCGAACTTCGCCAACGAGAGGTTCGACGCCGTAGCGCCACAGGTTCAGGTGATGCAGGCGGCCAGGGCCAGCCAGGCGACCGAACAGGTTGTCAAGGTTCCGGTCTCGGCACCTGCCGCGCCGGTCCACATGGAGCACTCCCACACCGAGGAGAAGGAGGGCGACTCCTGCGGATGCGGATCCGGCGGCTGCGGATGCGGAGGCGGCAGCAAGGCGGAGGGCGACTCCTGCGGATGCGGGGGCGGCCACTGCGGATGCTGAGCCCTAAAGATCAGTGCTTCACATGGACCACAGCGCTCAAACAGAGGCAAGGCAGGCGGAGGAGGAGAACGCTAATTTTAACGCCTACGTCATCGAGAACGGCAAGCAGTACAGAGTGCCCTACAGGATGATAAAGAGGGTCGTCTTCAGCAACGTGAAGAAGGAGGAGCTGCAGGACATCCAGCACTCCGCGAGGCTGCAGTACAGGCTGATGCTGATGGACCCGGTGATAAAGGCGAACGTCAACTTCACCAAGCGCATCATAACCATACTTTACAATCCGAAGACCGCGGACAACATAAGGGAGAAGACCAGCAAGGAGGAGCTCATCGAGTTCCTGGAGAAGCAGGGCGTGCACGTTGACGCCAACTCCATGGTCGACGAGGATTACGATTACTACAAGAACCTCTACACCTACGCATACATGCCCCCCTCAATCAGGGAGACCACCCCATACGGCTACACCAAGGAGGAGTGGCTCAACATGAGGAAGGACTGGCAGGAGAAGATGCAGAAGGTCGAGGATGGCAAGCTCCAGAAGCACCTCGAGTGGCAGGACAGCTACCTCGAGCAGCACCCGGAGATGGCGGGCGCGATAAAGCCCAACTTCCAGAAGAGCGCGGTCCCTGCCAAGAAGTCGCTGCTGGGCGGGCTTCTCGGCAAGAAGGAGGCAAAGAAGAAGGAGAAGGGATTCTGGTTCCACGGAATCTGACTCGTTTTGGCGTGATGCAGATGGCAAAGACACTCGTACTGATAGACCCGGACAAATCCATGGTGAGGGAGGTCAAGGACGTCTCACAGTACTACATGGAGGGCATAAGGATGGTCTACGGCGTGTACATAGACGACATAAACCTAAAGGAGTTCAACGGCAGGACCACCCAGGAGACCGTGATAGAGCTCTTGCAGAGGAACAGCATACCCCAAAGCGAGATAGACGAGAAGCTGCACGTCTTCACCGAGGAGCTGCCCTACGAGCACTACAACGTGGCCGGGCACGATTTCGCAAACCTCGGCGAGGGGGCGAAGGAGGCGCTAGAAAAGCTGTCAAACGACAACGAGATAATACTGGGCGCGGCATCGGGCCAGCTGGAAAGGATACTGAAGAACATGTTCGAGAGGGCCGGGCTCAAGATGGAGAGCTACTTCAAGTTCGGCGCATACGGCGATGCCGCAATGGACATGGGCGGCATAATCAAGGCGGCGCTCGAGAAGGCAAACGGTTTCGGGATACCAAGGGAGAGGACATTCTTCGTCGGCTATTCCCCGCAGTCGATATCCGCGGCAAAGGCGCTCGGGCTGCGCACGATAGCCATAGCCACAGACTACTTCTACCCGGAGCAGCTCACCCAGGCCGGTGCCGAGAGGGTGACCAAGTCGCCAAGGGACATACCCAAGCTGGTAAGGTAATCGGCAACAGTGCCGCTATGATTATATACCTGACACACCCCATAGATTATCAGTGATGGGTTGAGGAGCGGCAAGGCGCAGTCGTCATTGGAGTACATATCCACCTACGCATGGGCCATAACCGTGGTAGTGATAATCGCCGCTCTGCTTTACCTGTTCTCGAGCCTGCCATCCACCGCCCCTCCCGCCAAATGCACATTCATCAGCGGCGTCTACTGCGACGCCATGGTTGTGCAGACCAACTCGCTGACCCATCAGACCACGATGGCGCTGTTCCTCACCAACTCCCAGCCCTATCCAATGGCGAACCCTAACCTCTTCGCTAAGATAAACGGCAAGAACACCACATCAATCCCATGCTCGCCCAACTATGTGCTGGCAGGGGGATCATTGGTATGCACCCTCACACTCCCCTCACTCACTAGCCTGGGACAGTTCCTCGCCGGGCAGCTCTACCTCAACGCCACATATTGCGCACTCCAGGCGAACTACTCTCAGGCCAACATGTGTTCAGGCGCGCCAAGGGAAACCTATTCAGGGAGCTTCAACTCTCACGTCGAGCCGCTGATCGGCACCAACACCGTAATTACGCTAACAGCAAGGAACTCGACACAGCCGGCCAATGGTGCATTGGATCCGCTCACCGCAACCGTAAAGCTGCTTGGATACCCCCTTCACGGGGCCACGGTCAACTTCACGGCCAACCTCCCCGGATACACCATAAGCCCCAACTTTACCACTACAAACACGACCGGCGCGGCCCTCAGCCAGATATCCGGGACTAAGCCTGGCAACGTTCTAGTAAGTGCGTGGTACAACGGCCAGCCGGCCAACACCGTCATACAGTTCGTGCCTTCAGTCAACGTCAGGTTTGCAGTCACCGGGTTCCCGTACTGTTCCAGCGCAGGCCAGATAATAACCATAGATGGGGTAGGCTA
>JAGWGP010000050.1 GCA_028867285.1 Microcaldota archaeon
CGAGCTTCATCTTGCCCGGCTGCAGGTCCGTGGTCTTGCCTATGTGCACCTTTGCCATCTTCACACCTAGGATAATTCTTCGGTTCGCTATTTATGCGTTGCTGAGCCATTTCAGGAGCGGCGTCCTTTCCCACAGGCATGATGAGGGACAGAATCAGGATGAGGTGGCGGCTATGATTGCCCCGAGCGCGTTCTTGACCTTCCATCCCGAGTCTGTGATGCGGAACGCCTCGGTGTCGCTCTGGTGCGCGTTGGCTCTGGTGATCAGCTTGTTGGAGAGGATTGTGTCCATCAACAGGTTTAGCTCCTTGTTCCCCTCTGGGGTGGTCTCAAACCTTGTGACCTTACGTATTCCGTTCCTGGTCATCGGGGTTGAGGCCATCGCAGCAAGCACGTCGTGGGTTATGTTGATCCTGCTCCTGGTTAGCATGTCCCTCTTCCCCCGGCGTTTCCCGTCGCCCGATGTGGAACCCCCATAATCATATATGCTAGGGCCTTGTTTCGGCACCAAGGACTCGATACGCAATGCCAGGTCCGGGATCACGTCGGGGTGGTGGATGCCGTCCAGTATCCCGTTCATCATGCCGAGCGCGGATGCGTACGCCCTGCCATTGTCGGTGGTCGCGTAGCGGGTCCCCTCCAGGCGCAGCATCCCGTATTCGTGCAGCCTGCTGACATCCGAGCCGGTCCTGTCCATCCCATGGCCCATGGACTTGCTGATGTCCTCCAGGGTGGCGCCATCCTCCGCCTTGCGCAGGATCCTCTCGATGAGCCCGTGCCTGTTCCTGTGATCGAGCCTAGGCCCCATCGAGGCGTCGGTGCCGGTCGCGTTGCGCTCTGAAAGCATGTTGACCAATTCCCTTTGAAACCAATATCTGTCCCAAACCGATTTAAGCGTTTTGATGCGCCGCTTTTACTTCCGCTAATCCGCGAAATCCCTTATACCACTATAAATACGGCACGACGTCAGGTATTTAATGGTTACCGTGCAATAACTTATGTTCACGTCCTGTCTAGTCTGTATAGTGTCCTTTCTGGTGAAGTGTTGGCAGCGTTAAACCTGATACCGAAGCATTCGCTCCTCAGCGCGAGCGAGGCGAACAAGGTGGTAAAGAGGTTAGGCCTCCAGGTGGAGAAGCTGCCGAAGATATCGGAGAGCGACCCGCAGGCAAAGGCGCTCAACGCCAAGGCAGGCTCGATAATCGAGATATCAAGGGAGGACCCGACTGGGAAGTACTCCCACTACAGATACGTCGTGAACTAACGCAGCGGTCTCCGGTGTAGTTGCATGAGCAAAGAACACAACGTGCTAGAATCTTATCTAAAGTCCACATCCATAGTCCAGCAGCAGATAGAGAGCTACAACAGGTTCATCAGGCTGGGCATGCCCAAGATACTCGAGAGCAACAAGCTGATAGAGCCCGAGGTATCCGATTTCGCGATCAAGCTCACCAACATTAGGCTCGAGCCGCCGGTCATAATAGAGTCCGACAGCTCCACCAAGAGGGTGATGCCGAACGAGGCGCTGGCCAGGAACCTCACATACTCCGCCCCTATGTATATTACTTATGTGCCGGTAGTGAGCGGCATAGAGAAGCTCGATGCCGCCGGAGAGGCGTTCGTGGGAGAGCTGCCGGTCATGGTTAAGAGCGACCTGTGCTACACCCACAACATGACAAGGGAGCAGCTGATCTCGGAGGGCGAGGACCCGGACGACCCGGGAGGATATTTCATAATTAAGGGAACCGAGAGGGTGCTCGTCGGGATCGAGGACCTCGCGTCAAACAGGATAATGACCACCAAGGAGAAGGGCAAGGGCGTGGTCAGCAAGGTGTTCTCCACGACGGTTAGCTTCAGGGCGAGGTTCAGCGTCACGAGGGACCAGTACGGCATATACACGGTTCTCTTCCCGACAGTATCGAGGGGAATGGACCTCATATTGATACTCAGGGCACTGGGCATGCAGATAAAGGACATAACCGAGGGCATATCCAACAAGGACGTGAGGAACGACCTTCTGCTCAACATAGACGTAAGCCCTGCCAAGGACTTCGGGCCCACGGAGGCGCTGATGGAGCTGGGCAGGCTCGCCGCGCCGAACCAGACCAAGGAGTACCAGAAGAAGAGGGCCGAGATACAGCTTGACACTTACATACTGCCACACATAGGCTCTACGCCGCAGGACAGGGACGCGAAGGCGCAGTACCTGCTCAGGATGGCGGAGAAGGCCTCGCTGGTCGCATTCGGCCACGCAAAGGCCGACGACAAGGACCACTACGCAAACAAGCGTGTGAAGCTTGCGGGCGACCTGATGGAGGAGCTGTTCAACAACGCGATAAAGTTCTTCATAAAGGACATAAAGTACCACATAGAGAGGACCACGGCGAGGGGAAGGAGGCTCACCGTGAGGACCAACATAAACCCGGACACGCTCACCGAGAAGATACTGTACTCGATGGGTACGGGATCGTGGCCCGCAGGGCAGACAGGAGTCTCGCAGGTGCTGGACCGAATGAACTTCATAGGCTCGCTGGCCCACCTGAGGAGGATAAAGTCGCCGCTGTCCAAGAAGCACCCGCACTTCAAGGCGAGGGACGTGCACGGCAGCCACATAGGCAAGCTCTGCCCGAGCGAGACCCCTGAGGGAAGCGACGTCGGACTCACCAAGTACCTCGCCATCACGGCGAAGATAACGGTGGGCGCTGACGCCAAGCAGGTCGAGGAGAAGCTCAAGGAGCTGAAGCTCTTCGAGAAGGAGAAGAGGGATTGATTATATGGCAGACAAAAACAGGAAGGCTAGCGTTTACCTTGACGGCAGATACATCGGCAGCGTCGCATCCGGCGACCAGTTCGCGAGCGAGGTCAGGAAGAACAGGCGAACCGGAATAGTCTCCGGAGAGATAAACGTATCCTACAACAGGAAGCTCTCCGAGGTCTACATCAACACGGACAAGGGAAGGGCGAGGAAGCCTTACATCATAGTAGAGAACGGCGCGAGCAGGCTCACCCCTGATGTGGCGGAGAAGATGAAGGGCGGGGAGGTCGACTTCAGCTACCTGGTCAGGAAGGGCATAATAGAGTACCTCGACGCGGAAGAGGAGGAGAACGCAATAGTCGCGCTCACCTCGGACCTCATCGACGGCAGGACAACCCACCTTGAGATAGACCCGGCTACGATGTTCGGGCTAACCATGAACCTGAGCGTGTTCCCCGAGTTCAACTCGGTGGGAAGGCACCCGATATCGTCCAACTTCATAAAGCAGAGCCAGGGTCTTTACCTCACCAACTTCAGCAGGAGGTATGACCCGCGTGCGTTCCTCTTGTACTATCCGCAGAAGCCGATAGTCAACAGCCTTGTGTACAGGACGCTGGGAGTGGAGAAGCACCCGACGGGGCAGAACTTCATAGTGGCCATGACCACCTATTACGGTTACAACATGAAGGACGCCGTCATACTCAACAGGTCGGCGGTCGAGAGGGGGCTCGGAAGGAGCGTCTTCTACAGGAGCTACACCGACGAGGAGAGGAGATATCCCGGAAGCCAGCAGGACCACTTCAAGGTCCCGCCGCCCACAACGGACGGATACCTGGGAGAGCACGCCTACTCGAAGCTGAGCGACGACGGGCTCATAGAGGGAGAGATGGAGGTCAAGGAGGGGGACGTGCTAATCGGCAAGGTCTCGCCGCCGAGGTTCCTGGAGGAGCAGACCAGCTTTGGTGTGGGAGAGGAGAAGAGCAGGGACAACTCCGTGACAGTCAGGTCTGGAGAGGACGGGACGATCGACAACATAATGCTTAGCGAGACAACGGGCGCGACCAAGATCGTGAAGGTCAGGGTCAGGAACGCCAAGACCCCGGAGGTCGGCGACAAGTTCGCCTCGAGGCACGGGCAGAAGGGAGTGGTAGGCCTGATAGTGGACCAGAACGACATGCCGAGGACCAAGGAAGGAATAGTCCCGGATTTGCTGCTCAACCCGCACGGCATACCGAGCAGAATGACGTTCGGCCACATGCTGGAGACCCTTGGAGGCAAGGCGGGCGCGCTCAAGGGAGAGACCATGGACGGAACCCCGTTCTCGAGCAACGGCAAGGACCTTGTCGACGAGT
>JAGWGP010000051.1 GCA_028867285.1 Microcaldota archaeon
GCCGCCATCTTGCCCCTGCTCATCTCGAGGTCCGTCCTTATGATGATCGCCTGCTTTATCTCCTCCCTAAACGCCATAGAATCGTTTCACTCTTCGTGTTTTTATTCCCATGCAGTCACTTCATCATGGTCTTCGTGAGCTCCTCGCCTATTAGCTCCCCGGCGGTTATCTCCGGCATTATCATCTTGTAGGCCCCGGCCATGTCCAGCTTGGGTATGTTTTCCTCCCTGTTCACCCTGGTTATCACCCTGACGTGGGGGCTGACGGTCTTGGCGGTTATCGCTATAAGCGCGTTCTCCAGGTCGTCGTCGCTTGCGGCCACTATGTATCTGGCCCTGTCCACCCCTGCGGCCTCGAACGAGTCCTTGTACTTCAGGTCACCCACCACCGCCAGCTCGTTCTGGTGCACTAGCGATAGCATCTCCCTCCTGTTCTCGACCATCGCCACTGCGTCTATCCTCTGCTCCCTGAGGCTCCTCATCAGCTCCCTAGCGAAGCCGTTGTAGGGCGCCACCACCACGTGCCCGCTGAGCTTCCTTATCCTGGAGAGCACGAATCTCTCCTTTATGCTCACGCTGGTTATGAAGCCGTAGAACCAGGTGGCCATTATCACTGTTATGAGCGCGAACACCACCGTGTCCATGAGGTTGGATATGAGCTCGAACGGGTTTGCGGCCGACGAGTAGCTGAGTATGTTGTAGGGTATCTGGAGCGACTGCAGCGCGTTGGCTATTATCGCGAGCGCCGGGTTAACCCCTGCGAACATGGTGAGCGTTGTGGACAGGACGAATAGCGCCACCGCTATGACGATGAGCGTGTACCAGTTTGTCCTTCGCGATGCCATCACAACACCTTCGATATCGTCTGTCCCATCTCCATTCCCGCGGCGACCTCAGGGACTATGCAGAAGCCGGCCCCGCCGCGCTGCATCTTGGTGAGCGTGTCCTCCTGCCTCGCCCTGGCTATTATCCTCGCGTTCGGGTTCATGCTGTGCGCGGTGACTATGCCCATCAGGTTTATGAAGTCGCTGTCCCCGGTGAACACCACCGACGCCGCATTCGCTATCGACGCCTCATCGAGCGTCTTCCTGTCCGTGAAGTCGCCGTTTATCACCGTGAAGCCGAGATCCCTCAAGTTGTTTGCCTTCTCTATGTCCTTCTCCACTACGACCACGCCAGAGCCCTTCGCCATCATGTCCCTGGCTATGCGCTCGCCCAGGTTGGAGTATCCGCACACTATCATGTGGCCCCTCATGTGCTTGGCGGTGATGTGGGCGAGGCCGAGCTTTATGTCTATCCCGGTGAGGAAGTTAATGAATGCCGCCATCACGAAACCTATTATCACCGCCTTCGCTATGCCGTCGAGCAGCGATATCCCAACTATTATATAGAATGCCTGGCTGAACAGCGGCACCGCGGCGTTTATCAGCGCGTCTGCGCCTATCCCTGTGGCGTCCAGCAGCGCGGCGAACGTGTAGTAGTTTGCCACGTAGAAGTTGTGGGTTACGTAGGTGAGCGCGACCACGGAGCCGAGTATGAACATCGCGGCCAGGCTCAGCAGGCCTATGACAACCCTTCCCGCTATCGTACCCGATTCATCGAGCGGATTTGCCATTACGCACTACCCTTCGTCAGCTCCTTGAGTATCTCCTTGCTCGCGACCTTCTGTGGCATCACCACATAGTCCGCGCCTGCCTCCACCAGCTTCTCCCTCACGAACTCGTCGTTGGCCCTGGCGGTTATGAACACCTTCCTGTTCATGTCCCTGGCCGTCAGCACCGCGAAAAGGTTCTTCGCGTCGTCGTCGAGCACTATCGCTATCGCCCTGGCCTCGTCTATGGCAGCCTCCTTGAGCACCCTAGAGTGGGTGGCGTCGCCCTCTATCGCGTCTATCCCGAGCTGCCTCAGGAGCTCTATCTTCTTGGGGTCCATGTCTATGACTATGAAGCGTATTCCCCTCTCGAGCATGACGTCCGCCACCTTCTGCCCCACAACTCCGTAGCCGCAGATTATGACGTGGCCCGATATCTCCCTCTTCGACGCCATCACACCACACTTTTCGATAAGGATTGTGTGATAAGGAATAAAAAGGGGCCGTATCCCTGCGAGGATGCCGCCCAATACTGGGTTGCCCTACTTGCCCGCAGGGGCGCTCTTGTGGCCGC
The DNA here is from genome assembly GCA_028867285.1 of Microcaldota archaeon. Classification (GTDB taxonomy): domain Archaea; phylum Micrarchaeota; class Micrarchaeia; order Micrarchaeales; family Micrarchaeaceae; genus JAGWFU01. Next base: position 2,165 of record JAGWGP010000051.1, read on the forward strand.
TGGAGCGCGGCAGGATACCGCTGGTGTAGAGGCTCGAGATTATGATTGCCATGTCCTCCACCTTCGCCGCAGGCGCGGATTCGGCGAGGTCCCTGGGCTCTCCCCTGATGAGCCTGCTGTTCTTGTCCACGCCCAGGCCGTGCTCGTATCCCCTCTGCCCAGCGACATGGCCCCCGTTCATCCTGCTCATGTTCTTCACCGTGGTGCAGCTCCTTTTTATCGTGTCCATGCGCTCACTGCTTCAAGATGCAAACGTAAATAGCTCCAGCCAGATTCGAACTGGCGTTTACGGCTCCAGAGGCCGCCGTCCTTGACCACTAGACGATGGAGCTATAGTACAGTAGATTTGTATCAAGGGTTTTATAAAGCCTATCATAAAAGAGATACTCATGGCGATCAGGGATGGGCTTCCGCACGCGGAGGAGATAAGGAACATCGTCCTCGCGGACGCGGTGCTCATAGTCGCGTTCGCATCCACAATAGCCGGCGGAATCTTCTCCCTCGGCTCGGGCGGCAACTTCTTCGCCACGTTCGTCAGCTTCCTCCCGATATCCGCGATGGCGGTCACGCTGAGCTTCGTGCTCCACGAGCTGATGCACAAGTTCACCGCGCAGCACTACGGCGCGGCAGCGGCATTCAGGACCTCCCAGAACGGGCTGATAATAACGCTGCTGACCGGCGCGTTCGGCTTCCTAATCGGCATACCAGGGGCCACGTGGATATTCACGAACAGCTTCACCAAGAGGCAGAACGGGATAGTATCGCTCGCAGGGCCGCTCACCAACTTCGTGGTGTTCGGCGTCTTCATAGGGCTGCTGTTCCTGCTCAATCCGCCAGCGCAGAGCTACCTGCACACCGCGCTCCAGTTCACCCTCTTCATAAGCATACTGCTGGCGTTCTTCAATATGCTTCCGGTGTACCCGCTTGACGGGAGCAAGGTGCTGGCGTGGAGCAAGCCCATATACGCGGTGACCATGGCGGCGATATTCGTGCTGATGGTTTACTTCACCGCGATACCGCTCTACAACATAGTCATACTCTTCGTGCTGGCGATACTCTTCTCCACGTTCTACAGGTTCGCGCTCTAGTCCTTCGCGAGCAGCTCCCTTGCACCAAGCTCGGAGACCCCTGGGCGTATGGTTCCGAACCCCCTGGCTCTCAGCTCCGCGTCAACAGGGCCCTCCTGTACTATCGCAACAGCCACCCCCCCACCGCCTCCTCCACTGAGCTTCGCTCCGTAGGCCTCGTTCTCAAGCGCGATCTCCACCGCCTCGTCAAGCCTCGCCGTCGATATCCCGAGCCTCTTGAACGCGCCGTGGGTCCTGGTCATCTCCTTGCCGAGCGCAGGCAGGTCGTCCCTGAGCAGCGCGGCTATGCCCGACTCCGACCTCTCGCTCACCTCCCTAAGTATCGGTTCCACGCCCTCCGGATCCTCGTTCTTCAGCCTGGCCACGTGGGCTATCATCTCCCACGTCTCCTTCTTTGGGCCAGTGTTGATGATGAGCAGAGGCGGCCTGGTGCTTATGTCCAACCGATTGTGCTTGCCGTTGCCTGATGTTACGAAGCCGCCGAGGTAGGAAGTGCTGACGTCTATGCCTCCCGCCTTGGTCATCTTGTGCGTGACCCTCTCTCCATCCCTCGCTATGTCTATTATCGTCTGGTCGTCGGGCATCTGCCCCAGCGTTGATGCCAGAACAGCGGCGAACGCGGTGAAGCAGGCCGCGCTGCTCGCGCATCCGCTCCCCCTCGGTATATCGGACGTTATCACGACCTCCATGCCGCCCAGATTTGCGCCGTGCTCCTCCTGCATGCGCCCGGCTATTATCGCATAGCCCAGGGCCTTGATGTTGTCGATCC
>JAGWGP010000052.1 GCA_028867285.1 Microcaldota archaeon
AAGATTGACGATGTATCCGCGGACCTGAACCAGGTATACGAGAGGAGCAGGGACGTGCCGCTGGCCAACGACACCTCTTTCGGCATAGGGTTTGCCCCGCTCTCCGAGACAGAGAGGCTGGCGCTAGAGACCGAGCACATGCTAAACGGCGGGGAGTACAAGAAGAGGATGCCGGCGGTGGGTGAGGACATCAAGGTGATGGCGGTGAGGGAGGGCAACCACATAACGCTCACCATAGCGATCGCGTTCGTGGCGCAGGAGGTCAGGGACATAAAACATTACGTCGAGATGGAGAAGAGGATAGAGAGCGACGTGACCGAGTTCGCCAAGACGATAACGAAGAGGGAGATAGAGGTCTCGGTCAACACCGGGGACGACATAGAGAAGGGGGAGGTCTACCTGACGAAGACGGGCCTGAGCTGCGAGGCGGGGGACGACGGATCGGTGGGGAGGGGCAACAGGGTGAACGGGCTCATAACCCCGTTCAGGAATATGAGCCTCGAGGCCGCGGCGGGGAAGAACCCGATAAGCCACGTGGGCAAGATATACAACATACTAGCCAAGGAGATAGCGCTCGACATAGCCAAGCTGTACCCGCAGGTGGAGGACTGCAGGGTCTACATAGTGTCCCAGATAGGGAGGAGCATAGCCGACCCCAAGAGCCTGTGCGTTGAGGTCGTGATGAAGAAGGGCGAGAGCTTCGACTCGGTGGCGGGCAAGATAAAGGAGGTGGCCAACAACGGGCTCGAGAACCTCGCTTACCTCACGCAGGAGATAATCAACGGCGAGCACGAGGTCTTCTGACAGACCGGATGGCAGAAAGAGGACAGGCTCAGTGCCTGCAAGAGGGGGCCTTGTACGTCCTGTTTCGCTTGGCCTCGATCTCGTCATGGCTGTAGAAGCCGTTGGAGGTGAGCCACCTTGTCAGGTAGCGTTTCTTGTATGGGTCAGGCGCCCCGCCCCACTTTACGCTGAGCAGGGAGATGAGCAGCCTGTATGCGTCGCCCTTATCGCGCTCCGAGTACACAAGTATTCCGGGCCTCTTGAGCCCGAGCACATCGACTATGGACTCCTTCTTGGCGGAGAACTGCTTCCCGCTGCGCATCTCTATCGACACCGCCTTGGAGAATTCGTCGGGGTGGATGCGTCTCAGCCTGGCAAGCTCCCCCTTGTTGGTCCTCTCGCCGTTGGCTGAGTCGTTGCTGATTATGAAAGCCTTAAGGCTGCCGAGCCTGAACCTCACGAAGTAGTCGTCCACGTCGGCCCAGCTCTTCTGGCCGTTGGTCCTGAGAAGATACTCCAGGCCCTGGGCCTGCTCCTTCGTAAGGGGAGCCTGCACGCCCTTTGGGGACAGCGCTTGGGCGCTGCGCGCAGTCTGCATCCTTATCACAAAAAGAGAGATCAACCGGCGAGGCTGATCTCTATGTGGACCGTGTCAGGAACCTTGATCCTCATGATCTGCCTGAGCGCGGGTTCGCTGCCATCGATTATTATGAGTCTCTTGTGGATCCTCATCTCCCACCTCTCATAGGTGTGGCTCCCGTCGCCACAAGGGGTCTTCCTCGTGGTCTGGGATATTGTCTTAGTAGGCAGTGGGATGGGCCCCTCGGACTTCACGTTGATAGTGTTGGCAATGGTCTTTATCTGGTCCGCTATGGAGACCACGTCCTTCGCTACTGTGCTGACGAGCTTTATGACGGCTTTGGACATCTATGCACCATCACTGCTGCCTTGGAACTATGTCCAAGATGACGCCCGCTCCGACGGTCTCTCCCATGTCCCTCACCGCGAACCTTCCCAGCTGCGGGAAATCGGCGAACTTCTCGATGCAGATCGGCTTGGTTGGCTTTATCTTTACGATCGCCACGTCACCGGTCTTTATCGTCTCGGGATTCTTCTCCAGAGTCTGGCCCGACTTCGGGTCCTTCTTCTCGAGAATCTCGGTTATCGTGCAAGCCAGCTGCGCGGTGTGTATGTGGAACACCGGGGTGTAGCCCTTCGCTATCACGTTCTGGTGGTGCAGCACTATCATCTGCGCGGTGAACTCGGTCGCCACTGTCGGCGGGTTGCTCGTCGGGCCGATGACGTCTCCCCTCTTGATGTCCTTCCTCTCGACGTTCTTGACGTTGAACCCGATGTTGTCGCCGGGCTCTGCCTGCTGCATCTGCTGGTGGTGCATCTCGATGCTCTTTACCTCGGTCTTCACGCCAGCGGGCATGATTATGACCGGGTCTCCCACCTTGACTATGCCAGTCTCAACACGGCCAACCGGCACGGTTCCGAATCCGGATATGCTGAACACGTCCTGGATCGGCAGCCTCAGAGCCTTGTCTGTCGGCTTCTTTGGAAGGTTGAGCGTGTCGAGAGAGCCGAGCAGCGTCGGGCCGTTGTACCACGGCAGCTTCTCGCTCTTCTTTCCCGCGTTGGATCCCTCCAAAGCCGAGTAGGGGACGAACAGTATCGTGTCCACCTTGAAGCCGAGGGACTTGAGCATGTCGTAGACCTCCTTCTTGACGGCCTCGAACTTGGCCTGCTCGAAGTTGACCGCGTCCATCTTGTTGATCGCGACGATCAGCTGCGGCACGCCGAGCACGCTGATCAGGATCGCGTGCTCCCTAGTCTGGGGCTTTATTCCCTCAGCGGCGCTGACGACCAGCACTGCCGCGTCGGCCTGGCTGGCGCCCGTAATCATGTTCTTTACGAAGTCCCTGTGTCCAGGGGCGTCGATTATGGTGAAGAAGTACTTCTGCGTGGAGAACTCCTTGTGGGCTATGTCGATTGTGATACCACGCTCTCGCTCCTCCTTGAGCTGGTCCATAACGAACGCGAACTCGAAGGTAGGCCTGTTGTACTGCTGGGTCATCTCCTTGAACCTGGCGATGTCCCTGTCGGTTATCGCACCGCTCTCGTACAGAAGCCTGCCTACCGTCGTCGACTTTCCGTGGTCGACGTGTCCTATAAAGATCAAATTCATGTGTGGTTTGTCTGCCATTTGATTCACCGAAGCGTGATTGTTGCGATGCTGAATGTTGTAAAATCAACTTTCTTGTTGAAACCGCAGGATACCGTATGATACCTACCGCAAGCTCGAAAGAGAAGCCTGATTTATAATACTAATTTATTGCTAAAAGGTATAAAAAGCTATCTGTTTGCTGACGTTAATCCGGTATAAGCGCCACGGGGCGGCCTCACATGTTATAGTACGAATCCGCCACCATGGATGAGCGCTCGAGGCCGAGCTGGTCAATCAGGGACCTCAGGGGGCCCGAATCGGCGGGAGAGGCGCGCGCGTTCAGGAAGTCGCCGAGCTCGATGACCTCGCCCTCCCGAAGCTTGGCCACGTTCCTGTCGATGCAGATATCGACCCCGCCCGTCGTCCTGTAGAACAGCCTCTCCTTGGTGACCGTGGATATCCTCCTCCCGTACAGCAAGAGTATACCGGCCTCGGCGCTGTCGTCTATGGGGAAGGTTACGTTGGCCCGCTCGATGAGGCCGGAGCCGAGCCTGGGGCCCTTGTATGAGAAGATTTTCCTACCGCCCTCGTGGCGTATCCTTATGATCTCGTCGCTCTTCCTGAGGTCCATAGACTCGGGGGTGTAGTACTCGTCGCGCTGGCTCGCCTGCGAAGCCAGTTCGGCGATGTTGTCTGGGAGCCGGAAAGCCCTGTCCAATCGGAACTTGAGCTGGACCTCGCGTGAGTCGGACCTCAGGGTCTCCCTGCGCGGGTCGTAGTCGTTGGTGATGACCATGTCGGCAAGCTGTCTGGTCGGGGCAACGTATGTGGAGTACATGCGCTCCAGCACGTTGCCCATGTAGCCGATTATGAAGCTCGGCGACCACGCG
>JAGWGP010000053.1 GCA_028867285.1 Microcaldota archaeon
TGATCATCAGCATCCACTTTGCTTAATCACTATTTTCCTTGCTGCATATAATATTATCCTGCATAAGGCGTTGCAATCTCATCGAGCTTTCTCTCCTCCTCCCTCATTAGGTCGAGGTAGTCCTGCAGCTTTCCCTCCTTCTTGTACATAATATACTGGGCAATGGTGGCCTTTGAGGTGCTGTAGTTCAGTCCGTTGTTCCAGAGAAGGTCCTCAAGCTGCCTTATGTTGAGTATCACTGTGGAGATCGGCTTCTCCTCGTAGTCACCCTTGGGTGCATGGCCAAGCATCGGCGCCGCGTCCCTTGCAACGTATACCCTGTCGAGCCACCCGATCCTGAACGGTGCGTGGTAGTTGGTGCTGAAGAATTGGAGATAACCTGCGCCGAACCCGGTCTCCTCCGAGAGCTCCCTTAGCGCTGCCCTCCTGTAGTCCTCGGTCTTGAGGTTCACTGCGCCTGATGGTAGCTCAAGCAGCCACTTCCCTACCGCGGGGTGCGGCTTGTATATCATCACCACGTGCTCCTCGCCATCCCTTACTAGCGTCGGCATTACGGTGACGCCCGGCCCGCCCCTTATCCTCGACCAGTTCAGCACAGCGGAGTCCTCGATCCCCTTTGGATGGGCGATCACGTTCTCTATCGTTATGTATCCGACCTTGACCTGTCCGGTGTTCTCGTTCACAACTACCTTGGATCCGGTTGAGGTGTCTGGAGTAACCCTAAGCTCCCTGTTGCCGTTCCTGAGTATGGACCTGTATATGTCAGCGCCTAAACCAATCTTGTCGTTTATTACCTGGTCTACGCTCCTGGACTCAGACACTCAGTCACCGCTAATCGTCTGTCCTGGATAATATATATGGGTTTGTGGAAACCTTTAAAAAGCGGTAGCAGGCCTCTTCCTTCTCCTCAAGAGCAGCACAGCGGCGACAACAATGATTATCACCACCACCCCACCCAGGAGGTAAGGCGCGTAGCCGCTGGCCTGGCCCCTTATCCCCCTGTAGTAGCTGAAGTTTTCCACGATGAAGGGAATCTTCAGGTTGGAGTTGGAGTTGTTGATCTCAGATGCTGAGGAGTCGTTGGGTATGAACACCTGCATCTTTGGCTTGCCAAGCGCGTTCCATATGGGGTTGCCGGAGTTGGCAGCGCCGACGCTGCTGCTCGATGTGCCCATGGCCGCGGCAAGGGCGCTCAGCGAGGTCAGGCAGTTGCCGGTTGGGTCGCTCAGGTTGGAGGCGACCACCTGCGTGCACTTACCGTTGGTGGCGTTGGGCATTATGTTGGGGTCGAAGACCAGCACCCCTACGGTGTACCAGTTGGTGTCTGAGCCGTCCTCGTCGTCGAGAACAACGTGGTCGTGCGATGGCATGGGCAGCACCCCCTTCGGGAGGCCGTCAAAACCGCCGCTCAGGTTCATGTACGACTCTACAGCGGAGAAGAGCGGGGAGTAAAGGTAATCGGGATGGTCTGGGCAGCTGGACAGTGTGCTACCTGCGCCGCACTGCGTTATCACGGTAGAGTTGCGGAACACGGGGAAGCCCTGCGCGGACGCGCCGATGCCGAAGACAGTGAGCCCGGCATAGGCAGGCACTATTATCCACTGTGGGTCTGCGTTGAGGTCGTTGCCGGATATCCCAAGCTCGCACCCGTTGGTCGCGCCCGAGGCCTGGGTCCCGCTCGCGTTCTGGAAGAGCGCGTTGGCAGAGGGCGTGCAGTAATATGGCCTGGTGTAGGCGAACGCAACGGTGTTCGAGTCGTAGAACCCGCCGCTGCCAGTGGAGTTGGGCAGGAGCAGCGATGGGCTGTAAGCCACGGAGAGCGGAGCCAGTGCAACGAGCGCAAGAGCGACGGCAAGCAACATCCTCATCGTATCGCGCATCTATCTGTCCACACTCTTTTATACCTTTCCGACGGGCACACAAAAGGCATAAATATTATATTCTGTCGAATAAGCTTAATCTTGATACGTGGATACTGTGGCTAATCGACAAACCGACCTGCCCAACAAGACGTACTACGAGTCAGCCAACATGCTGCACGGCGGCCTGCTCAGGCAGGGCTCGTCCATCGACCACAGGATACGGGAGATATCGAGGGCGTTCCCCAGCTCAGTAGGCAGGGACATAAGGGACGCATCCGCCTTCGTGACCAACCTGCCGAGGATATACGAGCACAACAAGGCGATGGACACAAAGCCGAGCATGCGCATGCTGGTGGACTTCGGATTCGAGCCTGTGATCAACATGACTGCGCTGGCGTTCAACGGCATATCTGAGGGCGCGAAGGTGGAGATAGTCGGGATGTTCGACAGGTTCCAGAGGAGCGGGATGAGCCACGCGGAGAGCGTCATAGAGGGCTCAATCAGGTTCCTACAGGTGACCTTCGGCATGGCATCGAGGGAGCTAAAGATAGACGTGCTTGCCCACTCCTTCAGCGGGGCGCACGGGCATTACGAGGCCCAGAAGGCCGAGGCCCTGGCTACGAGCAATCACGCTTATTACAAGGAGGCAAACGCCACGAGGGCGACGCTGCTGTTCCTCATGGACACCATACTCAAGGGCGAGGCCGATGAGATGGTCAGGGTAGGGGTGACAAGGATGCTAAGCAGCAACACCGAGTCTACGGGCCAGTTCGGCGTCTGATCATCAGCCGATCGGTCCGCCGCCGCTGTAGTAGCCCCCACCATAGCCTGGGACCACGCAGTAGGAGTTTGTCATTGCGACGGGGTAGCTAGTCGTCTTCTGCCACGTCCCTATGCCGCTGGACGAGATCGGCGCGTAGTATGCGCTGTTCTGCATCCCCTGCTGGCTGGAGCCGACGCAGTAGATGTAGTTGGAGTTTATGAAGCAGCCGGCGTAGCCGATCGGGAGCGGGTAGCTGGTTGTCTGCACCCAGCTGCCTATGCCGCTTGGGGTTATCGGTGCGTAGTACGACTCGTTCTGGGCTGTGGTTGCGCTAGTGCCCACGCAGTATATGTAGCCGTTGGATGCGCTGCATCCCGAGTTTATCTTCGCCACCGGGTAGTTGGGCAGCTTGGTCCAGTTGCCGATAGAGCCGTTGACGCCTATCTTGCTTGAGTATGCCCTCGTGAACGGATAGTTGCCTATCCCTATGCAGTACACGGTGTTGTTGTAGGCGAGGCAGCTGACGTCGTGCGCCATCTCGGGGTAGCTGGTTGTCTGTGTCCAGTTCTGGAGGCCGCCGCTGGTGAGCTTGGTGTAGTACACCTCTGACATCGCGCCGTACTGGCTGCCCACGCAGTAGAGGTAGCCGTTGTAAGCCGTGCATCCGGCGTTGAACATCGGGACCGGGTAGCTGGTGCTGCTCTGCCACTGGCCTATGCCTGTGGGGCCCACAGGTGCGAAGTAGCTGCTGCTGTACTTGCTGGTGTTGCTGCCACCGAATGTGCCGATGCAGTATATCATGCTGTTGTAGATCGAGCAGCCGGCGAACTCATGGGGGACAGGGTAGGGCGTTGTGCTCCTCCACTGGCCCAGCTGGCCGTTGGTGTAAATCGGGGCGAAGTAGGACTGGTTCTGCTGCGGCGTGGCGCCTGTGCCCACGCAGTATGCGTAGTTGGACACCGTAAGGTTGGCCGCGATGGTGGTGGTTGAGGCCACGGTACCGGAGCCCTTGCCTCCCAGGAACAGGAACGAGGCCGCGGCTATAACCACTACCAGGACCACAACCATGCCGACTATCGCG
>JAGWGP010000054.1 GCA_028867285.1 Microcaldota archaeon
TATGTGGACGATGGCGCCGGCGAGGTACGCCCTCCAGTTCTCGTGGAGCCCGGTGAACTTGGTGTGCATCTTGTTGTCGAATACGAGCAGGCCAAGCGCGATCTCCTGCGTCCTCTCGTCAGCATCCAGGTCCTTTGCTATGCTCTTTATCCAGAGATCGGTCTGCGAGCCCAGCTTTGGGTCGCTCTTCAGCCTCGCCGGGTCTATGGTCTCCGACCTCAGCATATGCCTCTTTGTTCTTGCTTCCTCCGCGTGCACGGCATCGGAGAGGCTGATCCCCTGCCCGGCCCGTGCGCTCGGCTTGATCGCTACCGAGTGCTTCTGAGCAAGCCTCTCTGCATAGATATCGTGCGGCATCTGGAGCGCCATCGAGCCCGCGAACTCAAGCACCTTCTGCCTGATTATCTCCTCGCTCGTTATCGGCCCCACCGCCCTCGCGAGCTGGTCCATCCCGATGCCCGGCGTCGCGGCCTTGACTATCGCCGCGGCTGTGAGGTGCGCCGATCCCATCCACGACTCCACGGCCGGGTTGTTCCCCATGAGCTCCATGGTCCTCTTGACCACCGATGACCTGGCATCGTCCTCGAGCCTCAGCTTGCCAACTATTATGCCGATCCATCTCTTCACGTAGTTTTCCCTGGGCACCATCGTCGGCTCAGCTATGCGCTCGTTGATGAGATACTCCGCCGCGTTCCTCACGATCCTGTCGTGCAGGGCGAAATTGTAATCCTTCCCGAAGTTGGCAAGCGCTATCTCCTCGATCGACCTGAGGTTGCCGTAGCTCTTCTCCCTTATGTAGACGCTCTCCAGCGCGAGAAACATCGCGCCGGTCTCAAGGCCCTCGATCCTCGACGACGCGAGGTAGCCCGCGGCTATCCTGGTCATCCTCTGGGCCTCCTGCTCCACCCTCTCGCTGACATTCAGCGCTGACGCAAGCCTCTTCACCGCCGCGTTTTCAGAAACAGCCTCGTGGCCCGGCGCCCTCTCGACCAGCATAAGGAATCATTTCTCTGAGAGCTTCTTGATGTCCTCCTTCTTTATCGCGAGCCTTATCTTGCCGGTCCCCAGGCCTATCTGCTTCCCGATTAGTATGTTCTCAGCGACTCCCCTGAGCTGGTCCTTCTCCCCGAACACGCTGGCGTTGATGAAGTGCTTGACAGTCTCCTCGTACGCCGCCCTCGCGAGCACCGAGTCCTTGTCTCCGGCGATTCCGTGCCTTCCCGCGCTCCTTATCTCGCCGGTGTAGGTCATCGCGTCAGCGAGCAGGGCTATGTGCCTGAAGCTCACGTGAAGTCCCTCCTCCCTTATGGTGGTTATCAGCTCGTTGGCTATCAGGTTCCTCGCCGCCTCTATGCCGTAGATCCTCGCGACCTCGAAGGGGTTGTTGCTGTACACGCCCTCCTTGTCCACGCCTTCGATCTTCAGCACCTCCTCCATGTTGCTGCCGCTCGTCGTTATGTAATAAGTGCCATCGTCGTTCTGCTGTATCAGCGCCTTGCTTATGCCCGGCACCCCGCTCACGGACGTCTCGAGCACGTTGACGAAGCTCGTCCTTATCGACTTGATGCCCTCCTTCTTCTTGACCTTGACCTTCACCGCCTGGCCCTCGAGCTCGACGTCCACGTTCTCCAGCTTGGATACCTTCTTGGAGACGGAACCCGGCGTCAGCTCGAAGAACTGCAGCTTCTCAGGATCCAGGGTGATCGTCATGGTGCTGGTCCTGAAGTCCTCGTCTATCTGCTTCTCGAGGTTTCTCACCTTCACGTCCTCCAGCTTCCTCCATATGTCCCTGACCTTCTCGTACTTCGACTCAACTCCCTTCTCCAGCCTTATCTGCATGGTGGGGAACTTTGGCCTCTTCCTTGCGTCTATGAGCTCGATGAGCCTTGGCAGTCCCTTGGTGGTGACCACCGATGCTATACCCGCAGCGTGGAAGGTCCTCAGAATCATCTGGGTGCTCTGCTCGCCTATCGACTGCGCGGCAACCGTCCCGACGGCCTCCCCGGGCACGACCATGAATTTCTTATCGTTCTTCTCGCTCATGAAATCACATCACTTCTCGCCCTTCGCGAGCCTCTCCATTGTCGGGTCTATCCCGTCGCCCCCGTACAGGGTCTCTATGAGCGCGCCGCTCGCGTCCTTGACGCTCAGGCTCTCGTCCACATAGAAGTCCTGCATGGCGTTGATCAGCCTCCTCTGCAGGTATCCGGACTGCGCGGTTACCAGCGACTTGGACATCGCGGAGTCCCTCGATCCCATCGCGTGCATGAAGAACTCTATTGGCTTCAGCCCCTCGAAGAACGACGACTCCACGAATCCCCTTGCCAGCGGCCTCTTGTCGTTCCTCCTAAGGTAGGGCAGTATCCTTCCCTTGTATCCCCTCGACGGCCTCCTTCCCCTGACCGCCTGCTGGCCAAGCAGCATCGAGGTCTGGACGAAGTTGAGTATGTTTCCCCTCGCCTTTACCATTGCCATGAGCTGGGTGTTGTTCTCCGGCCCTATGTGCTTGTTGAGCACAAGGCTTGCCATCGAACGAGCCTCCTCAAGCTCCGCCATGGTCTCTATCTCGAGCGTCTCCTTCATCGTGTATCCGGGCAGCGAGTCGAGCTTCTTGTCCTTGAACCTCGTCACCAGCTCCTCCGCCTTCTTCTCCACGTCGCCCACTATCCTCGACTTCTCCTTGTTCACTATGTCGGGGTTGTAGTAGTCCTTGACGCTTATCGTTATCCCGGCCTTTGCGGTGACCCTCAGCGCTATCCTCGCCATGTTGGTGAGCAACAGCGTCGCGTAGTCCGCTCCCTGCTGCTCGAACGCCTTGAGCAGGAGCGCGCCGTTGCTTCCAACCAGCTTCTCGCTGATCGTGCCGCTCGTGAGCCTGCCCTTCTTTATCACTACATGGTTGGTGCCCTGCTTGTACTCGTAATCCAGGTCCTTGGGCAGCAGCATCGAGAATATCGACTTGCCGCTGTACATCCCGTCCTTCTCCTCCTCGGGCATCTCGTATATGCCCACGCTGGACATGAGTATCGAGGTCTCGTCCTTGCTGAACTTGGAGCCGTCCCTCGTGAGCAGGTACATTCCTATGATCTGGTCCTCCTCGAGCGCCATGATCGGGCTTCCGTCCCTCGGGGTGAGCAGCAGGTCCTTCGGCTGCATCAGGTACCTGGCCTCCGCCTGCGCCTCCAGCGACTGCGGGACGTGCAGGTTCATCTCGTCTCCGTCGAAGTCGGCGTTGTACGGCACCGTGGCCGATACGTGGATCCTCATCGTCCTCCCCGGAAGCACCTTGACGCTGTGCGCCATGATCGAGAGCCTGTGCAGGGTGGGCTGCCTGTTCAGGAGACCCATGTCCCCGTCTATAAGCTGCCTCTCCAGTATGTTGCCAGGTTCTACAACCTTGAGGATCTCCTCCCTGTTGGCCTCGGTTATCCTCTTCCTTATGCCCTCCTTTGTTATGACGTTAAGTATCGTGGGGTATGTCTTGTTCTCGAGGTACTTCTTCGCCTCCTCTATGTTCCACTGCGTCACGTAGATCGGGACGGTGAGGTTCTCCGCGATCTTCTTCGGCACACCCACCTGGTTTATCGTCAGGCTGGCGTCCACCGAGATGACCGTTCTCGCGGAGAAGTTGACCCTCTTTCCGCTGAGGTTGTACC
>JAGWGP010000055.1 GCA_028867285.1 Microcaldota archaeon
CAGGCGAAGGACAAGAAAAAGAAGGAAGCCGCCGAAGAGGACGACCAGCAGAGCTGATCTCCGCCACCAAAACGGAACCCCCTTTCGCCGGTTTCGCGGTAGCATTTATAAGCGTTAAAGCCGTCTTATACCTGTTTGATAACCCTGTTATAATCTGCGTGATCGGTTGATAGACACTTATCTCACTGTGGCGCTATCCTTTGTCATCGGCTTCTCTATATTCCTCTCGATGCCGATAGTGCTGAGGAAGAACCCGAGCATAAAGCGTATGCTGCTCTACAACGCGTTCGCCATAGGCATACTCGTATTCCTGCTGATGGACATATACGGCAACGTCGCAGCGATATTCGGCACCAGCAACATAACAAGCCCGTTCGAGATCGTTTTCATAGCGGGCTTCGCCGCATCCTTCCTGTTCTTCATACTGCCGAAGGGAAGCAGGGACCCCTCCCGCGCCCCAAAGAGGACATCGCTGCTGGCCGCGATAGGGATAGGCTTCCAGAACCTTACAGAGGGGCTGGTGTTCGGCTCAGCGGGCGCGGCCGGCCTGCTGCCCCTGTATGTGCTGTCGTTCATAGGTTTCAGCCTCCAGGACGTGACGGAGGGGGTGCCGATAGCGATGCCACTTGTCGGGACAAAGCAAAAAATAGAGAAGAGGTTCATCACCGGAGTTTTCCTTCTTGGCGGATTGCCGGTGGTGCTGGGCACGCTCATAGGCCTGGTGTTCTTCTCCAACATGTTCATAGTGTTCTTCGACTCGCTGGCAAGCGCAGCCATACTGTACGTAATCCTTGTCCTTTTCCACGTCAACATAAACAGGAGCTGGTCCGGGAGCAGGCGAGCAAAGGACCACTCGATATGGCTGACCTACGCCGGAGTGCTGCTCGGTTTCGCCGCGGCATTCGTTGTCAACTATGTGGTGGTGGCTTAGCCGCCGCCGCAAAGGCATTTAGCCCTTTCCAGCGAATTGCCCCCATGGCAAGCAAAGCTATAATCGCTATCTCTGCCTGCATAATAGTGGCCGCAGTGATAATAACCGCCGCCTCCTATTACGGCTCGCTGGCATCAAAAGGAGCGCGCTCCGGGATTGCGCAACCCGGCAATTACCAGAACCAGACCTCATATAACTACTCCACGCACAACAGGCAAGGTCCCGGAGGCTACAACCAGAGCCAGGGCGTCAGCACGATCCAGCAATCTGCGGGTTCAGTCCGGCCCGGGACTTTCGTGAAGGTGTACGTCGGGCAGTCGCTCAGCGTGGATAACACTACGATAAGCCTGGTGGGCGTCGACAGGAGCAGCCCCCTCGCCATACTCACCGTATCCTCAGGCACGGAGACTCTGTCAGACATGATGGTGGGCCCGCAGCAGTACCTCGCCGTCGGTCCTGGTAACGGCGCACCATATGTTCTGGTAAGCGGGGTCTCATACGCGAGTTCCGTAAGCTCGCAGGATTGGGCGAACCTCACACTGTCATTCTCCTCGATGGGCTTCTCTCAGGCACAGGGCAGCGGCAACGGACAGAATAGCACCACCAATTACCGCGGCAACCTCACAAACGCCACAACGGGCAACAGCACCAGGGGCAATAACACCTCAAACGAGATGAGGGCGTATCGCCTTCCAGCATGCGGCGCAAACAGGGTTTTTTTCAGCGTGACGCCCATAACCGAGAATAATTTCACCTCTTTCGCCCCACTGGGGTGGGTGAGCCCAAGGGGCCACGTGATCCCGTCAAACCACGGCGGCTTCTATATCAGGCAGATAGCGGAGCAGTCCCCTTCTAACGTCACGCCCGCCAACGTCTCCGTATTCGCCCCGGTCAACGTCACTGTATTCGAGATTGTTGGCCAAACCTACCTGAACGCAAACCTGCCAAGCGACTACGCCATCTACTTCGCCCCGTGCTCCAACATAACCTTCTATTATGGCCACGTTCAGGAGCTCGCAGCAAAGCTTGCCAGCGCCTATGTGCCCCCGTTCACAAACTGCCAGAACTCCACTGCAAACGGGGCGCAGCTGCGCACCTGCGAAAAAATGATGAACCTCTCCTTTGCCGCCGGAGAAAAGATGGGCAACATAGGTGGCCTGCCCTCCAACAATGGCGGAGTTGAGGCGCTCGACATGGGAGTTTACGACTACACGCTCCCACCAGCAGGCTTCGCCAACCAATCTAGGTACGACACCGAGGAGCTGCATGCGGCGTGTCCGCTCAACTACTTTGACGCTGCCATCCAGAGCCACATATACGGCATGATAGGCATTCCAGGTATGGCCAGGACAGCACAGCCACTATGCGGCGCCTTCATGGAGGACATTCCTGGAACTGCTCAGGGCACCTGGTTCCAGAGGGGCACGCCCGTGCCTTTCGTCAACGAGGGCCTCCTCATATCGCTTATGGACAACGACTTCCTGCCCAACTCCCAACTGTTCTCAGTAGGCCTCCAGGCGAACATAACGGGACTTGCCGGCGTGACCTACTACTTCACTCCGGCAGGCTACGGCAATGTGAACACCGATTTCGGCAACGTGACGGCGGACGGCCAGGTGCACTGCTATGGCTCCTTCACTGACAGCTATTCCAATGGCAACACCGTGCCCGGCATAATACTGCTGCGGCTCCTTGACTCCAATACGCTGGAGATAGAGTACCAAAACGCCAACGGATGCGGCACAGGCCCATGGGAGATGGGCCCTAATGCTGCCACGCTCTACAGGTGAGGGGGCCAGCAAGTTATTTATTGCTATGATGCTACGTTTTGACATGAACTTATTGTTGATTGCAGGGATAATCGTAGTGATTGTCGCGATACTAGGCGCTGCGCTCTATATAACCTCAAACAGCCAATACGCCGCTGCTTCGAGCACCACCACGCAACCTGTCAGTCTGCCCGCATCAATCCCAACATCCACCACCACGCCGAGCACAGCACCCACATCAAGTACCACAGTAAGCCAGTCGCCCCAGGCGAACTCCACCCTGCCGGTCCAGAGCGCAACCGACTTCATAGTCTCCAACCCCTTGAATCTGTCGCAGATATCCCAGATAAGCAAGTTCAGGAGCTGCCTGGGGCACGACTACAGCGGTTACGACCTCCAGGGCTACAACGAGACGCAGAGGTCCATGAAGCACTACTTCACCCCCGTGCAGCAGCTCAAGGGCAGCGTGGGCAGGCTCCAGGAGTACGCGCCGTTCAACGGCACCATAGAGAGCATAACCGAGGAGCACACCCCGGTGGGCAAGCAGGTCTGGGTGGGCTACACGTCGGGCAGCTCCCCACAGCCAGGTGTCTGGTACTTGGTATTCTTCCACATGGACCCGCTACCCGGCATCGCCGTC
>JAGWGP010000056.1 GCA_028867285.1 Microcaldota archaeon
CGCAGATGTAAGAGGAGTTGGCGAGCCTGTCGCAGGCGCCACCCTCGGTATAAGGCGAGTATGCTATGAAGGCGCTGGGGGCGCTGACGCTGGTTATCACCTTGCCGAACTGCATCAGCAGGCCCGAGCTCGAGCCAGCGTCGTAGGTTATCCAGAGGTAGCCGGAGAAGACGTTGCCCGCCTTGGCGGAGCTGTCGCACTGGAATGTTATCGTCTCGGTCTCCCCGGAGTTGACCACTATGTATGTGGGGCTGGTGTTGGTGAAGCCGGTCAGGTTCTTGCTGCACCCCGTGCCCGTTATGACTATCTGGCTGTAGACTATCTGGCCGAAGCTCACCTTCACCACTCCGGTGGTGTTCATCGACGGGCTGGAGCAGACGAAGCCGGGCTGGGTCACGCAGGTCGGTCCTATCACCTTAGCGGGATTGCCGATGCCGAGCTGCAGCAGCACGATGAGCACGATGACCGTCACAAGGACGAGCCAGCCTATTATTATGATGGTGGACTGCGACTTCTCAATGCCATCTAGCGCCATGTAACCCATCCCTGTAACGGCCGGAAACAGTATCCATAAAGGAAGAAAGGTATTTAAGCCTGATTCGGCCCCTCGGCGCAGGTCGGCGCCAGCCGCCTCTTGGGGAAGGGTTTTTATGCATGACGATTGTTACTGTTAGCAAGGGGTATATACCATGGCCTCAGAAAACATACAGATAGGAATCGGGATAGTAGTGATAATACTGATCGTTGCATCAGTAGCCATGCTGTCCAGCCAGATCAGCGCGCTGAAAGGCTCGCAGGCTCCGGCGGTCTCCCAGTCCAACGCGGGCTTGGCTGCCAACGTGAGCGCTGTGCAGAGCCAGTTAAGCGCGATGACCTCGTGGTTGGTCAGCTCAAGGAACACGAGCCACCAGACCGGCGCGGAGACGATAAACCTGCAGGGTTTCGTGCTTCCGGCGAACAACTCCAGGGTCATCTTTGACCTTGCGGGACTGGGCGGATCTGCCAACCTTGAGTTCAACGGGAGGCTCACAGTGTCAGGGGTGTCCCCTGGGGATGTCCAGGTGCAGTTCCTGAACTCGAGCCAGCTCGCTGCCGGCACCTTTGAGTGGCTGACGGTGCCAACTGTCACGAGCAACGGCCCTGAGGCGGGAACCTTCCCGATACAGGCGCTCGCAGACCTGCACAATGACGAGGCCGGCGTGTCCGCGGTGAGGATAGTAAACCTCAACCAGACAGCCAACGCTACGTTCGCGAACGGTGACATGCTCAGCGTCACCGTGAGCTGCATGACGCCGCACGACCCGTGCTGAATGCGCAGGTAGGCATTTGGGGGCTCTTGCCCCCTCTCTTTCTTTTTTGTTCCTTCGCCCCTGAGCGCGAGCCCGGCTGCAAAATTATAAATATTAGGCCGGGCACAAAGCAATCTGATGATATTCCTGGCTGCGCAGCACGGTGGGGGCAAGAGCACGCTCGCAAGATCTGAGGCTCTGGCCGCCAATGGCATCGACCACGTGGAGGTGGGCAAGACGCTCAGGGCAAGGTACGGCATAGAGGGCATAGCCGACCCGACGGAGACCACCAGGATACTCAAGGCCTACCTGGCGCAGAGCCCAGGCGAGATATGGGACGCCGTGGTGGGCGAGATAAAAAAGAGGGCTGCGCTGAGCCTCATCAACGGCGCGAGGGAGCTCATAGTCGTGGGGCCCAGGGTGCTCAGCGGCATAGAGTACATAAGGGGCAAGGCGTCATTCGGCATGGGAAACCTGATAGTCTACATAGACGTGCCGGAGCAGGTCCTCCTGGAAAGGTACAACGCCAGGAACGGCAGCAGCCTAAGCGCGGGCCAGTTCTCACGCATGCTGGGGGACGACTTTGCGGATGAGCTGAGGGAGATAAGGGCGGCCGCGGACTACGTGATAGACGGCAACGCCAGCGCCAGGGAGGTGGAGAGGCGGTTCATCGGGATACTGAGGCGGAGCGGCTACGACATGGCCGCGTGACCCCCACAATCCACGGATATAAATAAGCGATTAGCGATAGCTATCCGGTGAAGACATGGGTGACGAGTCGACCACGCTCTCGCAGTTGAAGGAGATAGTCAAGAGGTACTCCGAGGATAGGGACTGGGACCAGTACCACGGGCCAAAGGAGCTCGCGATCGGCGTCATAACCGAGGCATCGGAGCTGCTGGAGCAGTTCAGGTTCAAGTCGGAGCGGCAGATGGCCGAGATGCTCGCCGACCCGAAGAGCAGGGAGGAGATCGGGGACGAGCTGGTTGACGTGCTGGTGTTCCTCCTGAGGTTCTCGCAGATGTACGGGATGGACCTCTCGGAGGCGTTCGAGAGGAAGATGGCGAAGAACGTGAGGAAGTATCCGGTGGAGAAGGCGAGGGGAAAGAACATCAAGTACACCGAGCTGTGAGCCGCCCTCTGCAAAATTATAAATATTATACCCGGGCCATGCTAGTCTGATGGAATCCGGTGCTAAGCGCACGGGCGCAGAGGGGCTGTCGCCGGGCGCAAGGGAGGCGGTGAGGAGGGTGAGGGAGGCGCTCGGCAAGGACGAGAGGGAGAACACCGCACCGCTAATCAGGCACATAATCGCCCACGTGGCGCCGAATCTGCTCAGGACGGGGGAGGATGAGCTCAAGGTATCGAAGATCGCCAGGAAGGTGGTGGCTGTGGGGGATGGCGTATGCATAAAGCTCACCGATTTCACCACAGAGCTGGACCTGCTCACCAGGCTCTACGAGGCCGACCCCGCACACACGGTGAGGCCGCTCTTCGCGGTGCTCGGCCCAAACTTCACGATGGCGGGCTACGCCATGGAGCGCATGCAGACCACGGTCCATAAGCTGGCATCAAAGCTGGACAGGAAGGCCATGGGGGCACTGGTCCCGGAGATAGACAGGCAGTCGCTCGAGGCGGTGACCAGCTACAGGATGAGGGGGCTTGAGCACGGCGACATAGATGCCGACAACGCGGGGATAAACATCGGGAAGGACGGGTCGGTATCGCTCAAGTACATGGACCCGCTCTACTGCGGGCAGAACTGGCTCTCGCAGATACCCGAGGTGATGTTCGAGAGGGACATGAGCATGCGCAACAGGATGATGGGCGAATTGAGGGCGGCGCTGGAGTAGCCGCTTTCTGAAAACATTTATATATTAAGACAGACCCAGCGGTAACAAGGGTCAGGGTGCGAACTTGTGCTGAGGCAGAAGACACCGAAGGTTGAGGCGTCCGAGGCGGAGATCAAGACCAGCTCCGGCAGGGAGGGGTACGTGAAGCTCGTTATCGACAACATGCTCGCCGGCGACCCCGCGCTGA
>JAGWGP010000057.1 GCA_028867285.1 Microcaldota archaeon
GCAGCTACTTGAGCCATGACCATCTGCCGTATTTAAGCGTTTCCGAATAGCCATATATATCTCGGAAAACAGATTTCCTGCGGTGAGTACCTGACCACTACAATCCGGACTCTGTCGCATGGCAACATAGAGTCGGGCTTCGAGAGCTGGCACGTAGACTTTGTTAAGTTCGGTGACTACTTCTTCATGACCCGGGACTTTTGCGCCCTGCTTAAGCAGTTGGCCGAGAACCCCAAGTTGCACAAGTTCGCAATATCCGGGCACCCCATATCGGAGCTCGATTCCGAGCTGATGGACGACACGAAGAGGGCGTTCGCCAAGTTCCTTAAGGTCGATGAGAATGCGGTAAGGATGTCTAATGAAGTAATAATCATGGACAGCAGGAATCCCGATATCATGAAAGTGAAAAACGTGGATGTCCCTGACAGTTTCAGCGATACGCAGATCCAGGTCCGGACCAGCGAGAGGAACGGGAAGATCGAGGTTGGCAAATATGTCGTATCCGGATCAAACTTCTCTATGTTGGCGTATTCTATAGCCTCCGGCGGCTTTGCCGGATGGGGAGATAAGGTCCCCCAGTTCGCCTCCGAGGCCCTGAAGGCGATTGAGGGCGGCGGCAACCCGCTGTTCAGGTCCATCAGGACCCAGCCGCTCAAGTCGCGTGGCTAGCCTGCGTTAAATTTAAATATCAGTGAAACCTCATTATACTGGGTAAGATGTCCATCGGCAAACTGGTGGGGATAGCGGGCACCGCGCTGAGGAGCAACCTCGCCGCGCTCGAGAGGCCCTACAAGCTCAACTTCTCGATAACCTACTGGTGTCAGTCTCGCTGCCTCTCCTGCAACATCTGGCAGATCAAGCCAAAGGGCGAGCTCAGCATAGAAGAGATACGCGAGTTCGCCAGGAAGAACGATTACTTCAAGTGGATAGAGATAACCGGCGGGGAGCCGTTCCTGAGGCCGGACCTGGTCGAGATAGTCAGGGCGTTCAGCGAGAGCTCCAAGGGGCTCTACATACTCACCATGCCGACCAACTCGCTCTGCGACCACGCGATGGTCGAGAGGAAGCTCGGGGAGATACTGAGCCTCGGGATACCGAAGGTGGCCATAACCGTGAGCCTCGACGGCTACAGGGAGCTGCACGACAGGCTGAGGGGGGTGCCCGGCAACTACGACAAGGCGATAGACATGTTCAGGAGGCTCATCTCGCTCAAGAGGGAGTTCCCGAACCTGTACATGGTGTTCGGATACACGCTAAGCAAGCTCAACATGGGCGAGTTCCAGAAGACCTTCGAGGCTGTGAAGAGGGAGATACCAGAGATAACCCACAACGACTTCCACATCAACCTTGCCCAGCTCTCGGAGAACTACTACAACAACTCGGGCAACGACATAGCCCCCGACAACTCAAAGGTCGTAGGGGAGCTCTCCGAGTTCGTCGGCCACATGAGGTACCAGCCGGGCGTGATACCGGCAATAGAGAGCACGTTCATGAAGAACCTGATAGTATACGCTAAGACCGGGAAGAGCCCGATGAGGAGCAGGAGCCTCGACGCCTCGCTGTTCATGGACAGCTACGGCAACGTCTACCCCTCCATAATGTGGAACAGGAAGATAGGCAACATAAGGGACTCCGGCTACGACCTGATGCCCATCTGGCGCAACGACGAGGCCAACGGCGTGAGGCGCGACATAAAGGAGGGCAGGGACCCGAGCCAGTGGACCTCTTGTGAGGCCTACCAGTCCATAACCGGCAACATGCTGAGCATGTTCAGGTAGCCTCGGTGATCTTATGCTGAAACAATCCGCGCTCGCCGCAGCGGCCATCCTGCTCCTTTCAGGCACGGCCTTCGGCTCCACGGTCACGCTCACCGGCAGCTGCCCATTTGCCGTTGTCAACTCCACCAATCCCTCCATAGCGTTTAACCTCTCAAACTCCGGGGACGGGGTGGCAAGCGCCCTTACCGTCTCCCCGATCATCAAGGGGGCACTCACCTATAACTCCAGCATCTACCTGAGCGAGCTGCTCCCGGGTCAGTCCAGCACCATGCATGTGCAGGCGAGCAACCTCACCGCCCCAGGGGATTACGTGGACTACTTCGTGACCAGGTACTCGCAGGGGGACCAGACGTTCGTCACTGTGTTTCCATGCCTCGCCGCCATGCAGAGTGCATCGCAGAGCATGGTGGACATATCGAACGTCACCACAAAGGGTAGGACTGTGTCTGTCTCGCTCTACAACGGGGCCGCTTATCCGGTCAACGTCTCAGCAGCGCTTGAGGTGCCGCCATCGTTCAACGTGGACAGGCCAACCACGGACGTATTGATGCAGCCAGGCTCCGGCGCATCGGTGTCGTTCAACATATCAGTCCCGCAGTACACCAACGCGACCTTCCCGATATCCTTCTCCGCCTCATACTCGAACAACGGCATCCACTACTCTGAGCTCCGGGTGGTCGATTACAGCACTTCTCCGCAGCCGGTTCCCGGCTCCCCGATAAGGCTCAACATAGCCGAGATCGGCTTCATGGTGGCGATCGTGGCGGTGCTGTGCCTGATATCCGTGTCCATCGCGCGCAAGAGGGTGCGCCCCGCCAGCCAGCAGAAGGACAACATCGGTGAGTGAGCATGCCAACGCAAAGGTCAAGGCCGTACATAAGCATCGTGATCCCCACGTTGAACGAGCAGAGGAACATGAAAGCCCTGCTGAAGGGTATATCCGGGGGCATGGACGGCTACAGGTACGAGGTGCTGGTCGTCGACGGCCACTCCACCGACCGCACCGCCGAGCTTGCCGAGTCGATGGGCGCCAAGGTGCTGTACGACGACGAGGGCAAGGGTTCCGCGCTCATGAAGGGGATGTCGGCCGCGAGTGGCGACATAATCATATCCATGGATGCGGACCTCTCCAACAGGCCCAACGAGCTCAAGCTCCTGATCGCAGGGATCGAGGCCGGCTACGACATATGCATGGGCTCGAGGTTCCTCACTGGCGGGGGCTCTGACGACATGCCCTGGATAAGGAGGTTCGGCAACAAGTTCTTCGTCTGGATGGTCAACGCAATATACGGCACCAAGTACACAGACATGTGCTACGGCTACAGGAGCTTCGGCAGGGGCGTGGCGCAGAGGCTCGGCCTGACCGAGAAGCGCTTCAGCATAGAGACCGAGATAAGCATCAAGGCCAGGAAGAGGGGGATGAAGGTGCTCGAGGTGCCGAGCTTCGAGAAACCCAGGGCTGGCGGCGACGCCAAGCTGCACAGCCTAAGGGACGGCTACTCTATATTCAAGACCAT
>JAGWGP010000058.1 GCA_028867285.1 Microcaldota archaeon
TGGTGGCGCCGTCGAACACGGCGAAGAGCCCCCTCTCCGGCGCCCAGACCATCGAGTCCTCGTTCATCTTGCCGGAGCCCTGGGAGATCACCCTCTCTGAGCTGTAGCCGTACAGGGAACCGGGCCTTGGCTTATGCTGCCTCTGCATGATATACTATCTGCCATCGGGTAATATTTATAACATTTGGAGAGGAGAAGAAAGAAAGGGCGCGGCCAATGGACCGCGCCAAGATGGGAAGGGGCCTTACGCCCTCTTCTCCACAGCCATGCCGATCCAGCCGATTATGAAGGCGACGATTATCGCCCAAACCGCTGTGCTCATTACGGCACTTGATGTAGCCACGGCCACCGCAACTACGAGCAGCGGCAGAGCCGCACCCATAAGTGCCTTGTCGCCCATCGGGTTCATCATTCCCGAGGAGTCCATCGCAAGCCCACCGAGGCTTGTGAAGAACAGCGCTACCGTAGCCAATAATCCTATCGCGAGCGCGATAGCTTCCACTGCAGAAACTGCGCCTCCAGCGTTTATGGCAAAAGACTGCCACATGCTGAAGATCACATACAGGAAAATCAAGCTCGCAATGAACCTTAATGCATGCGATGCCTTATTTCCTTTTTTTGCCGCCATGTGTATCACAGTAAAGTAAGCGCAGTATGGGTTTTTAAACCTATCGTAATTTGATGTATAATCTGGTATAACTACGTCAGCCCCGTTTTACAACGTTTCACGACGTAATCGCCCAGGGGCGGTTCGCGGCGGATACAGTAACAGCGTCAATAAGCGAATCGGGGCAAATTCGGGGCCTCAGAAGCCGCTCTGGAGCCTTGATAGGTGGGTTATGTCGTAGCTCCTGCCCCGCCATCTGACCTGCCTCATGCGCACCGCAACGAGCAGGTTGGCCAGGTATATGAAGTTGATAAGTATGTAAACCAGGGCGGATTCCAGCCTCCTCTCCCTTGCCCTCGCGTAGGTCCTGCGCATCCCCATGGCGAAGGGAAGGAGCAGCACCAAGAACCAGCCGCTCACCGTGGCTGCAAGGGCTATGGAGGAGAGCAGGAGCAGCACCTGTGCAGTATAGAAGACAACCCCGTAGGCGAAGATCCTGCTGAAGCCTATGACCGAGAAGGCGGTCTGGCGGTTTGACCACTCCCAGAAGCCCCTCAGGTCGTCGTTGGTATCCACCACGGGCTGGGCGGCCTTCACGTAGGCTATCCTGTAGCCCATCGCCTTGGCCATGTTTGTTATGGGGATGTCATCGGATACGCACCCGGAGAATATCCTGAATCTCCTGCCATTGAGTATGCCGGCCCTGAAGGCTAGGCTGCCCCCCCACCCGAACCTGGTGAGCCTGGACTCCATAAGGCCCTCGCCAACGAAGCTCCAGACGCTCTTGACTGTGGGCCAGAGGCCGCCCATCGGCCTGAAGTAGGGGTAGGTTGTGGAGATGCCGACGCTCCTGTCGGCAAGCGGAACCACCAGAAGGGAGAGCCAGTCCCTCTTCACGTGTATGTCGGAATCGGCTATCACGTAGATGTTGTATGCGCGGTTCGCCGAGATGGCGCTGGCTATGGCGTTGACCTTTCCGCTCCCCCTCTTGAACCTGGGATTGGTCACAAGCATATTGAGGCCTGCCTTCCTGATCTCCCTGGCCGCCTCGTCCCTTGGATCGTCGACAACGGCCACGATCTGGAAGTTGCCGTAGTCCTGGCCCTTCATGGAGCGCAGGTTCCTGGCGAGCCCGATGTCCATGCCCCTGCACGGAACTATCACCAGAACCCTTGGCTTATGCCCGTTTGAGGACTCGTAGACCTCCCTCTCGCCCCGTATCGCGAGAGCCATGAGGAACAGGAAGGTAAAGAACATGAGCAGCTCGTACAGGCCAAGAAGCAAACCCAAGGAATCACTAGAGCTAGTCCTGCCCCTCGGTTTCGATGTACGCCACGCCCTTAGACGGGTTTATATGCAAGGCAAGCTTATTTTCCATAAGGAAATCGAGGCCCAATATCGACACGCTGGAGTATATCGCCCCTTTGCGTGTCCACCCGGTTTTCGCCACCATCAAGTCCTTAACGTCAATCCTTCGAAGCGAGCCCTTAGAGTCCCTGAAATCCAGCGACACCCTTCCTGCCCTATGAATCGCCACCTTAGTGCCCCCCATAAGGGCATCATGGTCAAACTCGAGGCTCTTTGTATAGATCCTAACCTTGGAGGATATGAACTCGTCAACAAACGTCACCGGGCTGCCGGTATCTACTATGAACGCAACGCCCACAGGGGGCCTGTCGCCGAACGTTATGGTGGCAAGCGCCCTCAGCCTAAGCTCAGACCCCTTAGCCGATTTGTAAAAATCGAGGGGTATCTGCACGTGAGCACCAGCTAATAGAGCACCATTACCCCTTTCTTGGGTATGTATTCTATGATGACGGTGGCAAGCGCCAACCCCTTGTCCTCCAGGGATTTTCTTAGAGCCTCGACCTTTTGGTCGTGTGCGATAACCTTGCCGTTGTCCAGGGCTATGAATTGGTCCCCGTAGCGGCGCTGGAGGTCTGCATACTTGTGGTTGATCAGCTTGTTGCTCTTTTCTAGGTTTTTTATAAGCTGCAGCTCCATCTCCATGTGACCACTAATATTTTGCACCTTCACATTTAAATAAGTAGACTAGGGCCCACCTACGCCCTGTCAGAATAATATCGAGTCGAGCCTCCTGTTTATCGCGGTGGCTATGCTCCTCGTGACCGTGAAGTTCTTCTCCGCCCTCTTCATCTCGCCGAGCCTTATGAAGAACCAGCCGTTGCCGTTCATCCTCCACGCGACGAAGGCTGTGTGCCCGGTGTTGCGCTCCCAGGCCTCGAGCGCGGCTATCTTGTCGGGCTCTATGGAGAGGCTGTCCTTGTCCCAGGCCTTGCACTCGAAGACCAGGCCCTTCCCGTTCTTGATCGCCACTATGTCAGGAGGGCTCATCGGGTTCACCCCGCTGCCCGCAGAGCGCACCACCGAGAAGCTGTTGTCGTGCAGGTATGCCATCAGCTCCCTCTCGCTCCTGGCTCCCTTAGAGTACCTGGTCAAGATACCACAGTACACCATGCCTTAGAAGTAATTTAAAACTTTAGGACACAAACAGTGATAGATTTTAAGAGGTGGGGATAGCTAGATTACTCTTTACTAAAGGCCCGGGTTATTTAAACTA
>JAGWGP010000059.1 GCA_028867285.1 Microcaldota archaeon
CCCATCTCCACCGAGAAAAGCGAGAGGAACGCGGCGAGTATGCCGTAGTTCAGGTAATAGAGCAGCTCGTGGGCCATCTCATCCACCTATCTCCTTGGCCAGCGGCCTCGAGTCGAATATCCTCTTGAGCACGAGAATTGTGAGCGGGATTATCACTATGTAGAAGGCTATTATGCCGATGAGCACAGGCACCACGGCGGGCGAGGTGTTGGCGGCGTCGGCTACCTTGAGCACGTTGTACACTATCCACGGCTGCCTGCCCAGCTCTGCCAGTACCCATCCGTCCTCCAGTATGAAGACGGATATGATCCCCGACGCCAGGAGCCCGATGAGCACAATCCTTGGATAGATCTCCCTCTTGAGCAGTTTAAGCAGCAGCACAAGCAGCAGCGCGAGCCCGGCGAGCAGAGACAGCCCAACCATGAGGTCGAACATGAAGTGGATTATCAGCGGGGGCCAGGTGCTCTGCGGGTACTGGCTCAGCCCCGGGACCGTGCCGCTTGGGCTCCCTGTGGCGAGCATGCTCTGCAATCCCGGTATGGGTATGGCATACATTATCTTGCCGTTGATGTACAGCCCGCCTATGTACTCCGGCGCGAAAGCGGTGGGCACCATGTCCAGCTCCATGGCCGCGTACTTCTCCGGCTGCTGGTAGTAGAGCGTGGATATCGAGGCCATGCCTGTCAGTATCGATAGGACGGTGAACACTATCGCCACCGCGACCGCAGGCCCGAGGGCCTTCCTGTACACCTGCCTCTCCCTTCCGGTCATCGATCTCTTGAGCATCTTGTATGCGAGGAACGCCACGAGTATGAACGCACCGGTGTAGAAGCTGGTGAACACCACGTGCGGCACCTCTATCCATGTCGAGGGGGCGTTGAACACAGCGAGAGGGTTGACGTTTGTTATCAGGCCGGTGGAGACGTAGGCGTTTATGTCGAACCCGGCAGGCGTGTTCATGAACGCGTTCAGCATCGTTATCAGCACTGCGCTGAGTGTGGCGAACAGGAAGACGAGCCCCATTACCGCGACGTGTCCGTACCTGTTCCTGAACTTGTTGTACGAATAGAGGTATGTGGCGAGGAAGATGGACTCCCCGAAGAATGCGAACACCTCGAGGAACTGGGTGAGCACCGCCACGTTGCCCACGAGCTGCATGAACTTGGGCCAGCCGAAGAATATGTTCGCCGCGACCACGAATCCCGAGGCAGCGCCTATCGCGAACAGCACTATGAAAGCTGTTGTGAGCCTCCTCGCTATCGTCAGGTAGTCCTTGTCCCTCCTCCTTATGCCGAGGTACTCGTACACCATTATCATCAGTGGCAGCGTCATCCCCACCACTGCCAGGATTATGTGCACGGCTAGAGATATCCCCATAGCCGACCTGTCGAAAATCGTCACCGGAATTATGCAAATCCCCTGCTTTTATTGCGCACACAACCTTAATATATTATCCACAAGCCTGGGGCCATGGATGCCGAAACGGGGGCAAGGGCGCAAGCGCAACTGTATTAAGCCTTAACGCCCCAATATCTGATGTGACTTTTTCCTAGGCGAGATTATGGCAGGATTGGTAAGGCTCAGGGCGACGATGTACATAACTCTTGCACTGATATTCGCAATAGCGTTCGGCATAATCTACGCCGTGATGGCGTACATCGGGTTCGGCATACTCGTCGTGCTCCCGATCACGTTTCTCTTCTTCCTGTTCCAGTGGTACCTCTCCCCAGTGCTGATGGGCGCGATGTCCAGGCTGAAGTACCTTGAGCCCGGCGAGAGGCAGGGCCTCCAGGACACTGTGAAGAGGCTTGCCGAGCAGGCCGGCGTCCCTGTCCCAAGGGTCGCGATATCCCCGAGGCAGGACCCCAACGCATACGTGTTCGGGAGGACAAGGAGCAGCTCCACTCTTGTGATCCACCAGGGACTCCTGCCGATGCTCAACGACGCGGAGATGGAGTCCGTGCTTGCGCACGAGATAGGCCACCTCAGGCACAACGACGTCGCTATAATGATGGTGGTGTCCTTCCTCCCGATGCTGCTGTACATAATAGCCCAGAACATGATATTCACCGGCGCGTTCGGCGGTGGAAGGGGGAACTCCGGGAACGCCGCGGCGATAGGATGGGGCGCGCTTGTGTTCTATTTCATACTTCAGCTGATGACCCTTGCCCTGTCCAGGGCCAGGGAGTCCTTCGCTGACGAGTACTCCGCCACCACAGTTAAGAAGCCGCAGAACCTGGCCTCATCCCTGCTCAAGATAAGCGCGTACAACGTGAATCCGCCGAGCGGAGTGCAGCAGCAGGCACCGGCCAGCTCCGCGGCAAAGGCACTCTATTTCGCGAACCCGTTCACCAGCGCGGAGGAGATACAGGAGATAAAGAACCACGAGGCGGACCTCAAGGAGCTCCTCCCTGACCTAAACATAGACAGGTTCATAAGGCAGATGCAGGGCGAGAGCACGGGCGCGCACGCCATTGCAAACATCTTCTCCAACCATCCCCCCATATGGAGGAGGGTTCTGGACCTCGCCGAGCTGAACAGGCAGATGAAGGGATGACGACATGCCTGGGATGCCCGCCGAGCTGAGGACCAAGATGCAGAAGCAGGGGTACCACTTCGTGGGCAACCACTCCGCGGTCAAGATATGCGAGTACACCGCCAACGGCCTTAGGGGGCAGACCCTCTGCTACAAGTACACGTTCTACGGGATCAAGAGCTGGCAGTGCATGCAGGCCACGCCAGCCATAGGCTGCGACCTTGGCTGCACGTTCTGCTGGAGGCTTATCCCAGAGGAGCACGGCTTCAAGTGGAACGAGCTCAACGCGGTGGAGAAGTGGGACGATCCAATCGAGGTCGTGGAGGGTATGATAAGGGAGCAGAAGAGGATAGTCAGCGGCTTCAACTCAATCGCAGACACGGACCTGAAGAAGAGGCGCTGGAAGGAGGCCAACGAGCCCATGCACGTGGCGCTCAGCCTGACCGGCGAGCCGATGTTCTACCCGAAGATGGGCGCCCTGATAAGGGAGTTCCACAAGAGGGGGATCAGCACCTTCCTCGTCCACAACGGCACGCTTCCTGAGGCGCTCGAGAAGCTCGACCCGCTGCCCACCCAGCTCTACGTATCGCTGCAGGCGCCTGACGAGGAGACCTACATCAAGACGGTGAGGCCCAAGA
>JAGWGP010000005.1 GCA_028867285.1 Microcaldota archaeon
CCATGGGTATGAGCCTGGAACAAGGCCGTAGTATGTTATCGTGGTTCCTGTGGATTGGATTGTATTCCCGTTGAGCGTCACTGACCACTGGGTGCCGCCAGGGAGCCCAGATTCCGTGAACACGACATTAGTCACGTAAGATGAGGTCTCAGTTATCGGAGAGTTCATGGTCACGGATGCGGATGAAGATGCGCCGGCGTAGGATACTGTTCCGTTTCCCGTCCATCCGTTGAACTGGAATCCTGAATTTGCAGACTGGCTGATCCCGACCACCATGGACTGGTTGTACCAGCTGCTCGCAGGCAGCACCGAGCCTGCTGACGACGGACTCGCGGCCATGGTGAGGAAGTACTGTGTTGTGCAATTGATTGCTATGGTTGTGTTGGCACTGGCGGTACAGACAGAGCCCACCGAGCCTGAAGTTATGCTGCACACTCCCCTTATCAAAGAGTTGACCGTCACGGGGTTGTTGATGCTGCATGAGTGTGTCGTTCCAGAGCCCCATGCGAGCGTCGATGATGAGAGCTGCGAGCAGGTGTATGGCACCCCGTCTATTGTAATTATCTGGCCAGCCGAAGAGCAGTAGGGCCAGTTCACGTTGAACCTTATGCTGAATGCGGGTACGAACTGTATCGTTGTATTTGCGCTAATCCCTGCGTAGGCTGCGGTAACCAGCACATTACCCGTCTTGGTGCCTGAGATGTAGCTAAGGGCTTGTCCCGTCGTGTTGGTCGTTGTATAGTTGGGAGATATGGCGTATCCGGGCACGTTTGCAGTGAAGTTGACGGTTGCCCCATGTACTGGATATCCCAGAAGCTTTACGGTCGCAATCAACGGATCCTTTGCGTTATTGGCTAACTGGGTCGAGTTCCTTGCGGTCAGTGTTATCGTGGTATTGGTGCCTATCAGCGGTTCCACATGGGAGGTGAACTTGCCTGTATAGGTCTCCCGGGGCGCCCCTGAGCAGAGATTGGCCCTGGAGTAGCTAACATTCAAGCCGCAGTACGTGGCGTTTAGGTACAGTCTTCCGGCGAGGAACTGCCCAAATGAGGTCTTAACCGGCAAGTTGAGCACACAGACCATCGATCCCGCCTGTATGACGTAATCTGGCGAACACTTTGCCTGGGTCGTGTTGGCGCCGTTCAGCTGTGCGAAAAGATACGGCTTCGCGATAGGATATGGCTGCGAGTTGGTTAGGAACAGCGCAACTGTGGTCGCATGTGTTGTGGAATTTGACCCTACAACCATGGCGTTGCAGTAAGTGCCTGAGACAAAGACGCAGGTGGTTGGCACTATGGTGGTGGGTGTTGTGGAATAAAGGTACAGTATCGTTGTGATTATACCTATGATTAATATGGCCCACCCATAGGTTGTGAGGTACTCCACCGCTGATTGGGCTTTGGCCATCCCTACCGCACCAATACAATTCTATTACGTTGGCTTAAATAGCTTTTGAAGGCTCGAGTAGAAATTCAACCATCTCGAAGACAAATGCGCAGGCGTGCATAGCACCCCCACCACTGGCCCTGTCTCCGATGGGTATGCTTTATTAATTCCTATCCAAATAATAACCATGGACCTCAAGGACTGGAGGCTGGCAAGCGCGCTCGCGCTCATAGGCGGGCTGCTCTCGCTGCTCTCGGTATTCTACCTCACAGAGCACCTCTCCTTCGCGATCGGGCTGTACTACGGCATATCCACGGCGCTCAACGCCTACAACATAACGCCCAGCTCCGGCATAGTCTCGCTCCTGTCGCAGTCATCCGCCATCTCTCTGGCGCTCTCAATAATATACATAATGTTCCCGTTCTCGCTGATAATCTCGGCCATAGGCGTGCTCTGGGTCTTCTCCAAGTCTTATCTGCGGCTCACCAGCGCGGTTCTGATATTCTGCGCGATAGCATACATGGCGCTCTCATTCGTGCTCAACCTCAACTTCGCCTTCCCGGGGCTCTCGGTGCTCGCGTATGTCCCGTACATAGGCAGCCTCCTCGCGATAGCAGGCGGCGCCCTGGGGCTCCTCAACATAACACAGAGGCAGGGCCAGAAGCGGGCAGTGTCCCCAATACAGATAAACCCCGAGACGCCCTACTCCAACATGATACTCATATCCAACAGGCTGATGAAGAAGCTTAGCGGCAACGTGAGGATACTCGACATGCACGTCGACTCGAGGGCGATGGAGAACCTCGCCAGGCTCGTGGGCGGCAGCGCCGGCTCCTACAAGAAAATATCGATACTCACCACCGGCGACAGGCTCGGCGGCGACTTCACCAAGGCATACAACGACTTCAAGGCCGAGATGGCCAACATGAACGTGGAGTTCGAGCTAAGGATAATCAAGGAGAGCGAGGCCCACAGGCAGCACGAGCGAATGATACTCGACGACCACAAGGCCTACAAGATACCGCCGCTCAACATAATAAACAGGAAGAACGAGCACATAGTGTCGATAAACCACGCCGACGCCGAGAAGTGGTTCGAGAGGCTGTGGGGCGGCTCCACCAGGTTCGAGAACGCGCCATAGCCCAAGATATTTATAGGTTGATTGAGATTTGTAAGTGATATGATGAACAGGCTGCTCTTGCTCTCTTTCGCGTTAGGGATTTTTCTGTCCTCCACCTACGCCTCCGCCGCATTCACCGGCACGTCCGGGATAAACGCGCTGGCAGTGGACACCACGAGCAACATGGGCAGCATCACCCCGATAAACCTCACCGTCAGCTCGGGAAACGGCAACGTCGTCGTGATCGGCCCTGCTGAGGTGCAGTCGAGCACCAACCAGTCCGCGGTGACCGCGGCCCAGTACGCCACCGCCTACCTGGGGCTAAACTACTCGCACTACAACTTCTCTTACAACATCAATTCCCCCGGCGGCAACGTCTCCGGCCCGAGCGCCGGCGCGGCTATGACGCTGCTGGCCATATCCGCACTGAGCCATAAGCAGCTGAACACCGACATGGTCATAACCGGGACAATATCGCAGGACGGCAGCGTCGGCGCTGTTGGCGGCATATACGATAAGGTCGCCGCTGCCGAAAACTCCGGTGCCAGATTCGTGCTGGTCCCATCGGCCCCTCAGGGAAGCGCCGAGAACATGCTCTATGCCCTGGTGCAGGCGAACACCGGCGTGCCTCTCATAGAGGTGTCAAACATATCGCAGGCATATCCGTATGCATTCGGCCAGAACCCGAGCCTGTCTAACACTGTGAGCTACATGCCGTTCGTCGACTACCGGGTGGGCAAGCTCCCGCAGGCGACAACCGCGTGCTCCAACTCCTGCAACATGAGCACCTTCCAGACATTGCTCAACCAGACGTTCAACCTAGGGGGCTCAGAGTTGTCTACGCTCTCATCGGACCCCAGATACGCCTCCATAGCCTCCCAGCTCCGCCTTGTGCTCAACCAGAGCATTCAGCTCGGCGGGAAGGGCTATCTCTATGCAGCAGCCAACGCCGCGTTCCTCAACTACATCAACACCTACTACTTCGCCCACCACGACATAAGCATAAGCTCCGGTCTTGCCGCTGCAACCGACGTCCAGAGCCTCTGCAACTCACTGGTCCCGCCGCAGCTAACCTCTACCAACTACGAGTACGTGACCGCTGGCGAGCTCAGGCAGTATTGGGCAAACTACACAATCAACGCATCCATAGGCTCGTTCAACTCCACAAGCCTCGAGAGCGACCAGGTGCTCGACAACATATATCTCGCAGGCCAGGCCAACGGCTGGTGCAACGCCGCGAGCATAATCTACAACGCCACCGCCAACTCCTCCGGCGCACCGGTATCGTACTCGCAGAACCTTAAGTCCACCGCGCTTGGCAGGATAAGCAGGGCCGCATCCTACGGCAACAACATCTACGTGTCTACCGCAAGGCAGGCGTATGCGCAGGGCAACTACGGCGTGGCCATACTGGACTCCGACTTCGCTTTCTCCTTCGGCAACGCCACTTACAAGTACAACCTATCCACCCAGCAGCTGCTCAACCTCTCATCCGTCACCGCAAGCGGTGCCACCTACGGCGCGTGGGCCACCGAGTACAACACCGAGTCGCAGTTCTACGCCAACGAGGCGGGTCTCGCTCCCAACTCCACGCAGGCACACCAGTACGCCACGCAGTCATACTCCACGGCCCTTTTGGCGAGCCAGATAAGCAACGACACAAGGCTGATACACAACAACCTTATCCAGAACGCCACCGCGGCCTCAGTGCAGCAGCAGGGCCAGCAGCTGGCCAAAATCGCAAGTAATATAAACTCTATCCAACTAATAGTATGTGCGATAGCCGCGGCGGTTGTCGTCTTAATAGTGCTCAACCTGATCCTTATCTGGATTGTCCTCACGAGGCTTCCACATAAGAAGGGCAGAAAGTGAAAGGTGATTGTATAGCAACAATACTTCCGGGAAAGGTATGCGTCTCATGCGGCAGGCTCACTCACGAGTATACTGAGTTCAAGTGCCCGTCGTGCGGCGACAGCACGGTAATAAGGGACAAGCACTGCAGAGAGATAACCAACATATACAAGTGCCCCAAGTGCGGGTTCGAGGGGCCATAACATGGCCATGGTAGCTGTAGTGTTCAAGGTCTACCCCAAGGAAGGGGACCCCATAGAGGCCACGGTCGACAACATAAAGGCGCAGATGAGCCCCGCCAACGTCCTGGTGGAGGATCTCGCGTTCGGCATAAAGGTGGCCAAGGTCCTGTTCAAGTTCGACGACTCAAGCGGAAGCTCGAGCGCGCTCGAGGAGCAGCTCAGGAAGGTGCACGGCGTGGGAGAGATCGAGGTAGCCGAGGAAAGTCTCGTCTGACCGTTCTGATCCTTAAAAAGCTTTCCCAAAAGCCATATATATCTCCAGAATACACTCCTTCCAATGGTGTGACGGATGCTGAATCCAACTAAGCCTAAGCCGGAAGCGATAAACAAGACCAGTCTTGAATCCACGCTTCATACATTGTACCACAAGGGGAAGTTCGAGCAGATACTCAATTTAAGCGAGGTGCTTAAGGACAGGGGATACATCCAGGACAGCAAGCACGTTGTAGACCACATGGTGGGCATGATTGAAGGGGCAAGCGTATACAAGGACCATGCCAAGGACTGGAAGCTCGCGATCTCGGCGATGTGCACGGTGGTCCAGCGCGGCTTTGCTGACGAAGCATCCAAGGCAAAATTAAGGGAGCTGGCCATCGGATACATAAGCCGCACATCAGACCAGGTTAACGGCGTTTTTGATGAAGGGAAATTCAAAGAGTTGGTTATTGCCGCACACAGGCTCATAAAAGCGGGCGTTGTCGGCAAGGCCGACGTGCAGCATAAGGTCAGCGACGCCTTGGATAGGATCATAGACAACAAAAATGAGTTCCACTCGGCTAGGGTGGTGCCCAACTGCATAGATTTTGCCTCCAAGCATGACATGATCGAGCTGAAAAGAGTCGGTGACAAGCTGGTGTCGACCTTGAACCAGATTATAAGCGACGGATACCAAGGCCAGCTGAAGGCCCATGTCCAAGCGATGGCCAATACAAAGAGCGTGACCGTATCCGGCCTGAGGGAGCTGTTCCTGGAGGGGATAAATTCGAACAGCTCGGCCGGCCACAGAAAGTGGGCCGAGACGCTGTCCGGCGTTGCAAAAAGGCACAAATTAATCAGCAAGGAGGATCTGAAGGGCATAACGCTCAGGAGTGACGACGAACTGATAAAGACCATAAACGAAAGCAACTGGCGCAAACTACTGAGGAAATTCGGGGGCTAGGCCCCTCCTCGCTGCATGGCAACCAGCAACGCCATGAACGCTCCACAAATCGCTAAATAGCCATACTCCTAATTATAGCTGCTATTAGCGCGCCACAGGGCGTCTCGATGGATGAGAGATACAACTACGACACTGAGAACGAGATACGCTGCGTAGTATGTAGTTCAACAGACGCTGAGCAGATAGGCGCCCATGTTTTCAGGTGCAAGAGGTGCGGGGCAACTTGGTGCGAGTCCTGCAATGACTGATGATCTCATGATAGAGTCCGTAGAGCTCAGGAACTGGAAGACCCACGGCCACACCGAGCTTAGGTTCCAGAAGGGGGTCAACGTGCTCATCGGCGTCATGGGCGCGGGGAAGAGCTCCGTCATGGACGCCATCTCGTTCGGCCTGTTCGGCACCTTTCCCTCCCTGACCCACAAGAGGGTAAGCCTAGGCAACCTGATATCAAACAGGCCCGAGCAGAAGGATGATTCGGAGGTGAGGATAAACTTCACCGTAGGGGAGGACAGGTACACGGTCACCAGGAAGATAACGAGGAAGGAGGGCAGCACCGCAAGGCTCGACAGGAACGGCAGCTACGTGCAGACCCAGCCAGAGAGGGTCAACGAGGAGATAGAGCGCCTGCTCAAGCTTGACTACGACACCTTCTCGAGGGCAATCTACGCGGAGCAGAACCAGCTTGAGTACTTCCTCGACCTACCCAAGGGAGACAGGAAGAGGCAGATAGACAACATGCTCGGCCTGGACCTCTTCGCCAAGGCCGAGGAGAACGTAACCTCATTGATAAACACGATAAAGTCCACCATAGCCGAGGACGAGAAGGTACTCGCGCAGATAGACCTCGAGTCCTTCAAGGAGCAGCTCGGCCGGCTCTCTGAGGACAAGATGAAGTCCGAGAGCGAGGCGACCGCCCTCGAGAGCCTCGGCAAGACCCTGCAGTCCGGGATAAGGGCGATGGAGGCCGAGTTCGCGGAGATGAAGAGGTCCTACGACACAAGGGCGAGGCTCTCCAAGGAGATAGCCGAGCTGTCGAGCAGGATATCCACGCTCAGGAGCGAGTCGGAGAAGATATCGCAGATGGGCATCGAGGAGAGGGCAGTAACAGAGGAGCACGCCGGCAAGTCCTCCCGGCTCAAGGCGGTTGAGGAATCGATAAAGGAACTCAGGTCGAGGGAGAAGGAACTATCCCGCGCTGTCGCCGACGCCGAGGCCAAGCTTGGCGTCCTAAACGCCAAGGCCAAGGAGCGCGACTCGATAAACGCGGAGCTCTCGGGCAAGGAGCTGTCCAAGATAGAAAATGAGGCGAGTACGGTCGAGCAGTCGATAAAGGGGCAGATACAGCAGGTATCCTCGCTGCAATCCAGCAAGAGGGAGAACGACAGGTGGCTCTCCGAGCTGGAGAAGCACATAAGCAACTGCCCCGTGTGCGAGAGGGAGCTTGACGATTCGCTCAAGTCCAGGCTCGTCAAGGAGAGAAAGGACAGGACGGCAGAGCTCGAGAACCAGATCAACTCCGCCAGCGCCGCCCTCAAGGACAGGGAAAGGCAGAGGCTGGCCCTGTCTGCTGAGCTGGACAGGTTCAAGGTGCTCAAGGGGAGGCTGGAGCAGTTCAAGGGTCTTGAGGAGCAGGGCCAGGGGGCTCTGGAAACTGCCGAGAAGGGGAAGAAGGCCCTGACGGAGATGACATCTTCCATCGAGTCCGCCAACAAGGAGCGCGAGGCCCTGACCAAGGATGTTAACGCGCTCACCATAAGGCTCGACGCCGCAAGGAGGAAGAGATCCTACGACGAGGAGGTGCTGAAGAGCGCCGCGCTTCTCGAGCAGAAGAACAGGGAGGTGACGGCCACCAATGTGGACGAGAAGAAGCTCTACTCCATCCAGGAGGAGATGCGCGACAAGGGCGCCTCGCTGGCCAACACCACCTCCAAGATAGAGAGCAGCAAGAAGTACGTGGCAGAGCTTGACAGGCAGATATCGGAGAAGACGAGGCAGATATCCAACATCAGCGTGATAAAGGACAGGATAGAGCACAGGCGCGGCAAGATAAGCAACCTCAACAAGTTCAAGGGCGCGCTTGTCGACACCGAGGCGCAGCTCAGGAACAGGCTAGTCTCATCGATCAACACGATAATGCAGAACCTCTGGCAGGTGCTATATCCCTACAACGACTACAGCGCTGTGAGGCTCAACGCGAAGAAGGACGACTACACTCTCGAGGCCAATGCAATAAATTCCAGGGCATCCACCAGCGAGTGGGTGGACGTCATCAGCATAGCCAGCGGCGGCGAGAAGAGCATAGCCTCTCTTACCATGCGCGTGGCGCTCGCTATGGTCATAGTGCCCAACCTCAAGTGGCTGATACTCGACGAGCCCACCCACAACATAGACGAGCAGGGCATAGGCAAGTTCATAGACGTGCTCGGGGAGTCGCTGCCCAGCATAGTGGAGCAGATATTCATCATAACCCACGACGGCAACCTCAAGTCCATACCATCCGCTAGGGTGTACCAGCTCGAGAGGGACAAGGACAAGAACGAGCCCACGCAGGCTCTTGAGTTCCAGTGATCGCTTGGCAGGTGTAAGGCTCGGGAGGTACAGGCACTACAAGAGCAAGGAATATCGGGTCATCGGGTTGGCCAAGCACAGCGAGACCCTTGAGGAGCTGGTAATCTACAAGGCGCTTTACGGGAGGGGCCAGATCTGGGCCAGGCCTAAGCGCATGTTTTCCCAGTCGGTCTCTGCCGAAGGAAAGAGGGTGCCCAGATTCAGGTACGTGGGCAAGAGCTGATCACAAATCAGCTATCCCTCCGAATCCGGAGCCCTGCTGCGAGCCTGAGGAGGAACCGCTGAGTATGTTTGGGCTCTGCACCCCAGTGAATATCGCGATCACCTCGACCCTTCCGTTGTAGTCCGGGTCTATCCTGGCTCCCCAGATGACGTTGGCGTTGGGCGCCGCCTGCTCTGTGAGCTTGGCCGCTATCTCGTTAGCGTCTCCCAGCGTCAGGTCGTTGCCTCCCCTTATGTGTATGAGTATGCCGCTGCATCCCTCGTAGTCCACGTCGAGCAGCTTGTTCCTGAGTGTGCTGGCCACGACCTCCTTCACGCGGTCGTTGCCCTTGCCCTCGCCCACGCTTATCATCGCGATTCCGCCGTTGTTCATTATCGTCCTTATGTCGGCGAAGTCCGTGTTGATGAGGCTTGGGGTGTTTATCGTCTCGGCTATGCCCTTGACCGCCCTCAGCGCCACCTCGTCGGCGACCTTGAACGCCTGCTCTATCGCCAGGTTCGGGTATACGTCCACGAGCCTCTGGTTGTCTATGACTATTAGCGTGTCGACGTTCTTCTTGAGCTCCTCTATCCCCTTCCTCGCCACGTTTATCCTCACCCTCTCGAGCGAGAACGGGAACGTCACTATGCCCACCACTATGGCTCCGGCCCTCTTGGCTATCTCGGCCACGACCGGCGCCGCGCCCGTGCCTGTGCCGCCACCCATCCCTGCTGTCAGGAAAACCATGTTGGCCCCGTCTATCGACCTGTCTATGTCTCCCCTGGAGTAATCAGCCGCCTTCGCGCCCATCTCTGGGAATCCTCCAGCACCCATGCCCCTCGTCAGCGAGCCGCCTATCAGCACCCTGTTTATCGCAGGGTTCATGTTGTTGAGCTGCTTCGCATCCGTGTTGATCGCCACCAGTCCGGTACCCTTTATCCCGACCCTGCTCATCCTCTCTATCGTGTTGCTTCCTCCGCCTCCCACTCCGCATACGACTATCTTGGCCCTGAAGAGGTCGTAGTTCTCCACGGGCTCGTTCATCGCGCTCTCTATGATGTCTATCCAAACACCTGCTCTCAATGGATTAGTAAAGGAATCAACATATATAAGGTTATTCCTGGGCTCTGCATCCCCGTAAAACCGCCATACCGCTGCATTTTTATAGTTTTACCGCCCAATAATTACCGCTTATTCTACCGGTTCAGCAAGGTAGAGATTCAACCTAGGTAATATTATGGCTCGAATAAGACCAGCAAGGACGATGAGGAGCATCTTCTCACAGTCATGGGCGAGGTACTCGCTAAAGAAGCCAAGGAAGAACTACATAAGGGCTCTTCCCCACACCTCGCTACTGATATTCAACATGGGCGTAGACAAGGAGACCTACGACCTCAAGATCGAGCTGAAGCCCGAGCAGCCCATACAGCTCAGGTCCAACGCGCTCGAGGCGGCGAGGCTTATCACTAACAAGTATCTGGAGAACAATATTCCGGGCAACTACAAGTTCAGGGTTCTGGTCTACCCGCACAACGTGATAAGGGAGCACAAGATGGCTACCGGTGCAGGAGCAGACAGAATATCACAGGGAATGTCCCTTGCGTTCGGGAGGCCTGTTTCCATAGCGGCGAGGATAAAGGAGGGCCAGCCGATATTCCTGGTCAGGACCATGAAGGAGAACAGGACAGTGGCAGTCAAGGCGCTAAGGAGGGCCGCAGCCAAGCTGTCCGGCACCTACAAGGTAGTCGCATCCTGATTTCCGCTTATCTGATTCAATGAGGATTCTACTGCAGTTCCCGGAGGGACTCAAGCAGAGGGCCCTGGCTCACGCCGAGGCTCTCGAGAGAGAGGGCAACGAGGTTTTCATCTCAGCCTCGCCCACGTTCGGCGCATGCGACCTTGCCCTGGACGAGGCGAAGAACATAAAGGCCGACAAGCTCGTCCACTTCGGGCACGGGGAGTTCCATCACGTGGACTTCAACGTCGAGTACGTGGAGTACCAGATAGACGCCCCGCTCGACCTGCTCCAAGAATCGCTGGAGCAGCTCAGGCCATTCAAGACGATCGGGCTATCGACGACCATACAGCACGTCCACCAGCTCGAGGCGGTCAAGGCCTTCTTCGAGCAGAACGGCAAGAGCGTGGTCATAGGGAGGCCCTACGGCTTCGCCAAGAAGCCGGGCCAGATACTCGGCTGCGACATGGGGAGCAGCGCCAGCATCGACAAGTCCGTGGACGCGCACGTCTACTTCGGCGGCGGGCTTTTCCACCCGCTCGGCGCGCTTCTAGCCACCGCAAAGCCATTCCTGGTCATAGAGCCGTTCGCCGGCAAGATCGAGTTCATAGACAGGTACAGGGAGATCTACAAAAAGAGGAGCAGGGGCAAGATACTCGGCTCTCTCGAGGCCACGAGGTTCGGCATACTGGTCAGCACCAAGAACGGCCAGCACAACATGAACCTGGGCAAGCTGATGAAGTCAAAGCTCGAGCAGAACGGCCTCAAGGCCGAGATACTCGTGGCCAACACCTTCGACTTCACCTCCATCAACAACATGATGGAGTTCGACGCATTCGTCAACACCGCGTGCCCCAGGATCGCGATTGACGACACCGACAGGCTGAGGAAGCCGCTGCTGAGCGCAAACGAGCTAATGGAGGTCATAAGGATGAAGTCCGAGCTCGCATCAGCCAGAGTATAGCGGCTGCACGGTCAGGTCCAGTATCCTGCCACCTCCATCCTTCATCATTTTCTTAACATCCTCGAATACCTGGTCCGCGTCCAGCTTTTCTATCCTGCCCGTGATGTCGCCGTCCGACCGCTTCCGAAGGTACCTGGCGCCATAGCCCCTTAGCATCTCGATGGCCTTTCTCTCCGCCAGGACGCTGTCATCAGGCAGCACCATGACTCTGAATCCCACCAGCTTCTGCTTGGCCATTACCTCACGCATTGGCTAGACCTGGCAAATCTTAAAAGGCTGCTGTGCAGCCCTGCGGCATATTGGATTAAAACAAAAAGGAAGAGAAAAAGAAAGAAAGGAAAGAAGGTAACTTTAGGTTACCTTCACCGTTATCGTTCCAGCCTTCACCGCCGTAGTTGCCGGGCTTGTGGCGGACACTGTGGAGTAGTTGACCCACACGTATCCTGTGAAGGTCGTGCCTATCACGTTCGAGGTGAGGAACGACGATGTTATCGGCAGGTTAACCGATATGGACGTTGTCTGCCCTGAAACCAGCGTTGATACCGGGGAGGTGCCCACTCCGTTGAACGACTGCGCGATAGATGTCGGGAACCCTACGGCACTGAGGCCGGAGCTCTGCGACGCAACGCCCACTATGACGTTGTATATGGTGGCCCCATTGTTCTGGCCGAATGTGAACGTCAGCGTGTTGCCAGTGTGAAATATCACCGGGTTCTGGCACAGGTAGCCAGAGGCCGCTATGCACGAGGTGCCCAGGAACGATCCGCCGCTGAACACTCCTATCGAGAAGAGTATCGCGAGGACGACCGCTATAACCAGTATGGCCCAGCCATACGTCATGAGGTACTCCATTGCGCTTTGCGCCCTGAAGCCCTTCTTACCTAAGTTCGAACTGTCTTTTAGTCCCATTTACGGCACCCATTTTCAAGGTTTATTGGATAGCAAAGCTTAAATAGCTTTTTCGGAACCCTTCTGGGCGTGCCGCGGAACACCAATCTAAATACCTAACATTCTTTATTGAATTATAAGGGTGTGGACATGGCAGAGGAATTGAATCCTTTCAAGATAGCTCAGGAGCAGCTCGACAAGGCTGCGGCGGTGATGGGCCTCGACAAGCAGGCGCACGCGATACTCAGGGAACCCAGGAGGACCATAATAGTCAACATACCCGTCAGGATGAGGGACGGGAGGGTGCAGACCTTCACGGGGTTCAGGGTCCAGTACAACGACGCCAGGGGCCCGGCCAAGGGTGGGATAAGGTTCCACCCCGCGGAGAATATCGACACTGTCAAGGCGCTCTCCGCATGGATGACCTGGAAGTGCTCGCTTGCCGACATACCGTTCGGCGGGGGCAAGGGTGGCGTGATATGCGACCCAAAGAAGTTCAACCCGGCGGAGCTTGAGGCCCTGTCGAGGGGGTACATAAGGGCGCTGGCAAAGTTCATAGGCCCGGATGTCGACGTGCCCGCGCCTGACGTCTACACCACGCCCCAGATAATGGCATGGATGATGGACGAGTACTCCACCATCGTGGGGCACAACTCGTTCGGGGTGATAACCGGAAAGCCGGTCGAGGTGTGGGGATCCGAGGGGAGGATGGACTCCACCGCGCTCGGTGGCATGTTCGTGATGAGGGAGGCCGCAAAGGCGATGAAGATAAACCTAAAGAAGGCGAAGATAGCGGTGCAGGGGTTCGGCAACGCCGGCATGTTCGCCTATACGCTCTCAAAGAAGATGTTCGGCTCCAACGTGGTCGCCATCAGCGACTCGCAGGGAGGCGTCTACGACCCCGACGGGCTGGACCTGGCGAAGCTGGAGCTGGCGAAGAAGACCGGCGGGACAGTTGACAAGTACAAGAGCAAGAATGCCGAGAAGATAACAAACGAGGAGCTGCTCGAGCTCGACGTCGACATACTCATCCCCGCGGCCATAGAGAACCAGATAACCAACGCCAACGCCGACAAGGTGAAGGCCAAGCTGGTGCTGGAGCTGGCCAACGGCCCGGTCACACCTGAGGCAGACGAGATACTTCACGAGAAGAAGATACTCGACATGCCGGACTTCCTTGTCAACTCCGGAGGCGTCATCGGCTCCTACTTCGAGTGGGCGCAGAACCAGACAAACATATACTGGAAGACCCCCGAGTTCCAGGCGAAGCTCGACGAGATAATAACCAAGTCGTTCAAGGACACGATGGACCTAAGGGCTTCATACGCATCCAAGGGCAAGAAGATAGCGCCCAGGACCGCAGCCTACATAATCGCGGTGGACAGGGTGGCAAAGGCGATGAAGGCAAGGGGCTGGTACTGAGTGGCCCTAAGGGTTGTGGTAGTGCATGGCATAGAGGCCACACCGCAGAGCGACTGGCTTCCTTGGTTCAAGGCAGAGCTTGTCCGACTCGGATTTGACGCCATAATCCCAGAGATGCCCGACACCAATCATCCCAAGATTAATGAATGGGTGTCAAGGCTGGCCGAAGTCGTTGGCGATGCCTATCATGATACTTTCCTTGTAGGCCACAGCATAGGCGGGCAGGCGATACTGAGGTACCTGGCCCAACTTCAAGGCGACTCTAAGGTGAGCGGCACCATACTCGTAGCCAGCTGGACTGCTTTGAGGAAAGCCGCATTCGAAACCGAGGAGGATGAGCGCACTTTCAAGCCCTGGCTCCAAACCCCGATCGATTGGGATAACGCAAGGCGGCATTCGGATAAGTTCACGGCCATACTCTCAGACGACGACCCTTACGTTCCGCTCGAAGTCGGGGATGAATTTGCAGCCAAGCTAGGCGCCAAGATAATCACGGAACGCGGCAAGGGGCACATGAGCACCGATACTGGCGTAACCGAGCTGCCAAGCGTGTTGGATGAGATTCTTCTTATGGCAGGCAAGGCCTAGTCTACTCCGACTCGTGCCTTATCGTCTTGACTATCCCCGGCCTCGGCCTGAATATGTCGCCGCTCCTCTCCAGCTCCTGGAGGTACTTGTTGAGCGTCTGCTCGTCTATGTTCTCCTTCATCGACTCCTCGACCAGCCTCTGCATCTTCGCTCCCATTCCTCCCTCCTCTTCCTCCAGCTTCTTTATTATCGTCATTATGGAGTTTATCCTGTTCACCTTCTCCCTCGGCATCCCGGTGGAGAGTATGTCTATGTCCCTCCTCCCGCTCCTGTCCACCGCCAGCGTCTTCAGCATGTACTCGCTCAGGTTTATCGCCCTCTCCGCGTCGCTCACCAGGACGGTCTCGGCCAGCCTTGACTTCGCGCTCGCCTCCGCCATCCTTATCAGGCCCTCTATCTGCCTCGGCGTGATCGGCACGACACCGGTCTTCGCCCCGATCTTCCTCAGCTCGATGTAGTAGCTCTGTATCTTGTCCGACGCATCCTGCGACAGCCTCGGGTGTATGTTCTTCCTGGCGTATGCTATGAACTTCCTTATCAGCTCCCTGTCCACCGGCGGCGTCTCAACCTGCTCGTACTCCTTCATCTCGAGTATCTTGGCCCCCGCCGCGCCGTGCTGTAAGAGTATGTGCCTGGCTATGTTCTTGTCCAGCTCCTCGTCCATCACGTCCTTTATCGGGAATATCAGGTCGAACCTCGACAGCAGCGTGGGCGGTATGTCGAACTGCTCGGAGGGGTAGATGTTCGGGTCGAACCTCCCGTACTTGGGGTTCGCCGCAGCAAGCACCGCCGCCTTGGCGGTGAAGGTGGCTATTATTCCCGCCTTTGCGACGCTAATCGTCTGCGACTCGAGCGCCTCGTGCAAGGCCGCCCTGTCCTCGTCGCCTATCTTGTCGAACTCGTCTATCGCGACTATGCCACCGCTTCCCAGCACCAGCGCACCCGCCTTGAGCGTCCATCCTCCCTCGGAGAACTCGTCCCTCTCGGCCACCGCTGTCATCCCGCCGCCTGTCACGGACTTTCCGCTGACGTAAATTCCCTTCGGGACCAGCCTTGAGACCGCCTGCAGCACCCTGGTCTTCGCGCTTCCGGGGTCCCCTATGAGCAGTATGTGCATGTCGCTCCTCACCGGCGCCCCGTCAACGAGCGTCTTGCCCGGCGTTCCGCCGAACAGCTGGAGCGT
This sequence comes from Microcaldota archaeon, assembly GCA_028867285.1. Lineage (GTDB taxonomy): Archaea > Micrarchaeota > Micrarchaeia > Micrarchaeales > Micrarchaeaceae > JAGWFU01. Next base: position 15,309 of record JAGWGP010000005.1, read on the forward strand.
GACCGCCTGCTTTATCTCGTCGAAGCCGTAGATCGATGGCGCCATCGACTTGGCGATCTTCTCGAACACGAGCGGGTCGCCTGCCAGCTCCCGTATCTGCCTCTCCTCCTCCTCGCTTATCGGTATGTCCGTGAACTCCTTCTGCCTCGGCACTATCGATACGGTGTCGAGGAACATCGTGTATATGTTCTTCTCGGTCTTGCCCCTCGAGTTCTTCCTCGGCCTTATCCTGAGTATGCCGGTGAGCTCTATCCTGTCTCCGGGTATGACCGTGTTGACTAGGTCGTCCTCTATCCAGACCTCCAGCTGCCATGTGGGCGTGTTGCCCTTGAGCCTCTCCAGCGGGTCCTGCACCGCTATCTTCTGGAGGTTTATGAACTGCGACTCCTTGGGATCCTGCTTGAGCGACTTCCTCTTGCACTGGTCGCACACCTCGGGCAGCTCGTCCTTGTCCACCCTTAGCTTGTATGTCGCTCCGCAGTAGGTGCACTTGTAGAATCCCACCTTGACCTTCGGGTTTATCTCCGACCTCTTGACTATCAGCCCGTCCAGCAGTATGAGCTTGCCGATGTAGTTGGAGCCAACGTCCATCACCAGCGGGTTGTTCACCGTTTGGCCGAAGAACCTGACGTGGGGCTCCTTGCCCTTCAGGTCCGTGTCCACCAGCTTGTCCCTTAGCGCCATCGAGGCCGACTCTATTATCGGGTCGGGGTTCTGTATCAGTTCGCTCGCGATCTCTGGGTCGAACTTGCTGAGGTCCTTTATGTCCACCATTATGCTGGTCTTGTCCGGGAACGATATCGCCAGCTCCTCTATCGCCTCCTTGCAGTAGCTCTCCAGGAACTCGTCGAACTTGCGCTTCATGCTCTCTTCGTCCGCGCTTCCCATCGCACCCACTCAGAACTAAAGATAGCGTCCCCTTAATCCCAGAGACCGGACGCTAATAATAAATAATAGTGAAAACGTAGCTTATTAAAGGATTGAAGAAATCAGCGATTACTGTAAGTTCAGGTAGAGGTTTTTGGCTTGAAGACAATAGTTACATCAGCGCTCCCGTACTCCTACTCCATGCCCCACCTGGGCAACTTCACGGGCTCGGTCCTGCCCGCTGATGTGTACTTCAAGTACCTCCAGATGAGGGGCGAGGACGCGATATTCATATGCGGCTCGGACCAGCACGGCACCCCTATAGAGCTCAGGGCGATAAAGGAGAAGGTCGAGCCGGAGGAGCTTGCCAACTCCATGCACGACCAGATAAGGGAGGCATTTGAGCGGTTCGGGTGCACCTTCACCCACTACGGGAAGACCCACTCGGAGGCAAACAGGAAGACGGTCTACGAGATATTCGAGGCCCTGCATAAGGACAGGTTCATAATCGAGCAGGAGAGCACCCAGCCCTACTGCAGCAACGACAGGAGATTCCTCACGGACAGGCTGATAGAGGGCACCTGCCCCTATTGCAAGAGCAACGAGGCGAGGGGCGACCAGTGCAACAGCTGCGGCAAGCTGCTCACCCCAGAGCAGATAATAGACCCGCACTGCACCATATGCGGGAAGAGCGACATAACGTTCAAGGTGGTGAAGAACCTGGCGATATCGCTCGACAGGCTGCAGGGCGAGATCAAGAGGTTCATAACATCCGCGTCGAAGAACGAGTGGACCAAGAACGCGGTGAACAAGTCGCTCAGCTACGTGGACGAGGGGCTCAAGCCCAGGGACATAACCAGGCACATGAAATGGGGCTTCCCGGTACCGATGGCGGGATTCGAGGACGCCGTGTTCTACGTCTGGTTCGACGCCATAATAGGCTACATAGGGATGACAAGGGAGTGGGACGAAAAGAGGTGGGAGGGGTACTGGAAGGGCAAGGACACCAGCATAGTGCACTTTATGGGCAAGGACAACATAGAGTTCCACACGCTGATGTGGCCCGGCGTGCTCATCGGGTCCAAGCTGGGGTACGCGTTGCCGACCACTATAAGGGCGTCCGAGTACCTGACCTCCAGGCAGGTCAAGTTCTCCAAGAGCAAGGGCGTAGGCCTGACCATCGACAGGGCGATTGAGATAGCGGACTCCGACTACTGGAGGTTCGCGCTGATGCACATGTATCCGGAGACCGCCGACAGCGAGTTCACGATCGACCTTTTCGTCGAGATAGTCAACAAGATAATGAACGGGAAGGTGGGCAACCTGCTGAACAGGGTGCTCACCATCGCCAGCGCCAACAGGCAGCTCATCGGCAAGGCGAACCCCGGCAAGTACGAGGCCGACGCGGAGAAGATAGTCAAGAGGTACATGGACCACTTCAACAAGTTCGAGCTCAGGGAGGCGCTGCACGCGCTGGTGGAGCTCGCCGACTACGGAAACGAGCTGATGAGCAAGACCGAGCCGTGGAAGCTTGCGAAGATGGCGGCGCAGAGCCCGGGCTCCAAGGAGGAGTTCTCCACGATAATGAACGCGCTCGTCGAGATAATATACAAGATGGGCATAATGCTGCACCCGTTCTCCCCGACGGCAAGCGCGGTGGCGATGTCCTTCTTCGGCATCAAGGGACAGCCCGAATTCGCGATGTTCGGCCACCCCCACGAGGTCGACTATTCTGTCGAGATAAAGCCGATATTCGAGAAGATAACCGAGAAGCAGGTAGCGATGCTCGAGAAGTATACCTGATCGGCTATCTTACCTTGCTCCCTGGCTGCAGCTCCTTGTCGGGAACCAACAGGCAGACGTTTGTGCCGTCATCAGCCGCCAGCATCATCCCCTCAGAGATGAATCCTGCTATGCTCTTCGGCTCCAGGTTCGCGAGCACCACCACGCTCTTGCCGAGCAGCTGCTCCTTGGTGTAGAAATCCTTTATCCCGGCCGCGATATTCCTGATCCCCAGCTCTCCCAGGTCTATCTTCAGGCGGTATATCGGCTTCCTCGCGCCTTCCAGGTCCTCCACCTCTATTATCTTGCCTATGCGGACATCTAAGTTGGCGAAATCGTTGAAAGCAACCATCTGAAGATCACTTCTTGGGTTTGTCCAAAGGCGCCAGCCTGGGCGCGATGGCCTTGTCCTCCCTTTCAAGCTGCGCCCTCTTCACCTTCGCATCCCTGCAAAGGACCTCGACGCCGCCCACGATGGTGCTCATCATGGCCACCCTATTGTCTGCGTAGAGTGTCTTGACATACGCATTGACCCTGTCCCTGTCCTTGTTGAACGCAAGTACCGTATCCTCCTTTACGGCTATGGTCATGCCCGGATACTGCAGGAGCAGGTCTGTGGCGTTGTCGTCGATGAATACGTACCCCTTCCTTAGGCTCTGCTTGATCTCCTCGACTGCGTTAAAGCCCCTCACGAAGTGCGGGGTAACCTTGCCGTCGGCCACGTTGGCCCTGGAGAGCCCGGACTTCTTCTCGGCAGACTTCTTTCCCATATTACACACGGTTAATGAAGCTTTTTCCCAGTACTTAATAAGGCTTTTGTCCGAAAGCTATATGTCCGTTAATTCCTTAAAGCAACTGATGTAAATGCCGCGCAAAGCCCAATCGGCAATGGAATACCTAATGACCTATGGGTGGGCCATTCTTGTTATAGCAGTAGTTGTTGCTATAATCTTCCAGCTAGGGATCTTCTCAGGCGTTCCGTCTCTTGGCACATCGTGCCTCGCCAGTACAGGCTACCTCTGCACCTCTCCCCAGCTCTACACTAATGGGAACCTTGTGGTTAACGTCGGCCAGTTCACTGGCCAGACCATAACGCTGACCGGGATAGCATGCACGCCTACTGCTAACGCCCCCTCCACGGTCCAAAGCATAACCCAGACCTTATTGCCTTCAGGGGGCACCGCCGCATTGACCTTCTCATGCCCTATCAGCTCCAATACCCTAAACACCAGGTTCAGCGGCTTTATCTGGCTGCAGTACAACACCCCATTTGAGACCGGCGCGACGAGCAAGGTCGGCTCCTTTGAAGCTGTCGCATCGATATCAGCAGGCGGCTCATCTGGCCCGTCAGCTTCCTTCGTACAGGCAGCATCGGCCATTGCCAACTCTAACAGTGCTACTTGTTCATTTGGCTCCAGCGTCAAATCTGGAGACGTCCTCGTTGCGATGTACAACGTGTACGGCTCGGGCACCGGCACCCCCTCCATATCAGATACGCAATCACTGAGTTGGAGCGAGCCGATATCTGACTCTTATATTTTTGGGGACTTCAGAAATACTATTGCATATGCCACGGCGGGCTCTTCCGGAACCGAGTCTATAACCTTGACCGGTAGTGGCACCACATACACCTCGATGCTGACATGCTATGAGGTATCTGGCGCAACAACCTCCGGGGTGATAACCAGTGGCGCCAGTGGGAATGGTGGAGCCCCGGCAAATTCAATTGTGCCCCTAATCTCCCCGCCATTAGGGTCGATAGTCTTGGGATCGGTCTCCTGGAACAACAACAATAACCCAGGGATAACATCAGACACCGGATACACACTGTATCCCTCATCCCCTCAGGGCAGCTATGGCAGCATAACGGAGTACTACTCCAACTGGCCCGGCGGATCAACTGGGGCAGGGTTCTACTTCAACAACCTCAATACCCTCTGGTACGAGGCTGCGATAGCGTTTCCCCATTCGTGATCCCCCCTACCAGAAGCCTATAATAATGTATCTGGGGCAATATTATACCGTCAAACTTTAGCTTAGTCTAAGTGATAAAGATGAGTCAGTTCGGTTCGCAGATACACAGGAGATCGAGGACGAAGTCCGCAGGAAACGGCAAGAAGATAATAAAGGCCAGGGACAAGAGGAGGAGCGAGCTCGGGAACTATTTCTCGGCGACAAAGCTCTCCGAGAAGGACGCGAGGGTTGCCATGAGGAGAAGGGGCGGCAACAGGGACGTCAGGCTCAAGCACGCGGCCATAGCCAACGTGCTCACCAAGGCAGGCTACAAGAAGGCCAAGATAAGCGGGGTCGTAGAGAGCAAGGACAACAGGAACTTCGCCAGGCAGAACATAATCACCAAGGGCTCGCTCATATCCACTGAGCTCGGCAACGCCGTGGTGCTCAACAGGCCCGGAAGGGAGGGCTTCATAAACGCAAGGCTCGTATAGGTGTCTTGGTGCCCATAAGGGTGTATGAGTGCGCAAGGGAGGAGGTCGAGGCGCTCAAGAAGATGCTCGAGTACGATCCCTACACTGATCCTAACGTGCTCCCTCCGAGCAGGTACGGCGACAAGGACCTGAAGGCCATGGCCAAGGAGCAGAGGGATGCCGCCGAGAAGGAGGAATCGGGCAGGGTCGAGAAGCTCAAGGCGCTCAGGGCGGACAGGCTTCTCAACATCATATTCTGGAAGCAGGACTGCAGGCTGAGGGACGCACAGTCCGTCGGCATAGGCGGGGACAAGAGCTACCTTTACGTGGACGCCCCGGAGGATTTCCTCAACGGCGCCGACGAGAAGTTCGCCAAGTCCTTCAAGACGATAAAGAGGGCGAGCAAGGAGGACGAGGAGAGGGTAATAAGCACCATAAAGAAGGAGGAGGAGACGGCGAACGCGGGCTTCGGCTCGATCTTCGGTAGTTGAATGCAGCACCTCCTCAGCTCTCTTGATCTCTCCAAACGCGACATAGAAAAATTATTCACTACAGCCAAGGGCATCCAAAATGGCGATGCAAAGACGTTGAAGGCGCACCCTGTCCTTGTCCTTCTTTTCGACGAGCCATCCACGAGGACCAGGGTCTCGTTCGAGGTCGCCATGGCGCAGCTCGGCGGCTCTTCCATCTACGTGGATTCCCATACCTCGCAGATGTCGAGGGGCGAGACGCTTGAGGACACGGCAAGGGTGATAAGCTCCTACGCGGATTTCATCGCCGTGAGGACAGTGGAACAGGCCGACATAATCAAGCTGGCCAGCGCCTCCGCGGTGCCCGTCATAAACGCGCTCACCCATCTGGAGCATCCCACGCAGTCACTCGCCGACGTCTACACCATGATGTGGAAGACGGGAAGGGTGAAAGGGATGAGGATAGCGTTTCTGGGCGACATAGCGCAGAACACCGCCAACTCGCTGATGGTTGTCGCCACCAAGATGGGCGCAAGTCTCAGCCTAGTCGGGCCGAAGGGCCTCGCCCCAAACGCAAGATACCTGGCCGAGGCGCGCAAGTTCGGGGACGTCCGTGTAACCGATTCGCTTGAGGACGGGCTGGCTGGCGCGGACGTAGTCTACACCGACACATTCGTCAGCATGGGCGACGAGTCCAGCAGGTCGAAGAGGGAAAAGCTGTTCGCCAAATACCAGCTGAACGGGAAGGCGCTCTCTTATGCGAAGAAAGGGGCGCAGGTCATGCATCCGCTCCCGGCGCACAGGGGAGTCGAGATCACTGGCGACGTGCTAGATGGGCCGAGGAGCATGGTGTGGGAGCAGGCAAGGAACAAGCTGCTGCTCGAGAAGGCGGTGCTGCTGCAGCTCTCCCGACGGGGCCCAAACTGATAGCTATATATCCTTTATGAGAGAAGATGAGTGCATGGACCTGTTCTTGAAAGTGGGCATCATCGTCGTCGTGCTTATAGTGATAGCCGGAGCGGGATTCATAATATTCCAGCACGCCTCCGGCACTGGGGCCGTGACGTCCGACCAGGCGGTCCAGTTCGTGAAGAGCGACCTGATCGAGATGAACCCCTCCGCGAACATCACGATAATAAACGTCTCTCCCTCGAAGCTTCAATCCGGAAGCTGGGACATAGTGCTGAGCATAGCCTACAACGCGACCAGGCCCTGCCCCACCCTCCTCATACAGGGCTTCGACTACCCGGCGACCGGCCTCGTGCCGAGCCTCGACAATCTCTACACCACCAAGTGCGTGATATACGGGATGTCCGGCGCCCCGTCATACGTCATAAGCTCCCCCGAGATCGCCATCGCAAGGTCGTACAACACCAGCCCGCAGTCGATAAGGACGTACGTTTCCGCATACGGATACAACAACACCGTGGTCCACGCGAAGTTCTACGCGCAGCTTAACGGCACCGTCACCGGTGTTGGCAAAAACTTCAGCAACGTCTGGCTCGTCAACTACACATCAAGGGGCGCGAAGAACTCGGAGTACCTGATAATGGATTCATCGGGAAGCATAATCGCGAACTACAGCGCTTAAGCCCAAACCGGCTCCAGTTCATCGCTTTTTCATGCCAAAATTCGGTGCTATCCACATACACGCCCATTTACCCAGGTATCCAGGAGCGCCTATCCCATCAACGAACTTTACTTTTGTTATCCGTTATGCCGCTTATCCTCGAAAAAACAAAAGGCTTTTAAAGCTATTTAGGTTATGTAGTATCAGGCGATCTACATGAACGACATGGTGAGTGAAATACTCGGACAGTCGAAAGACTCGGAGGAGCCGTTCAGCTCCACACAGATAAAGATAGTGACGGTGGGATTCGGAGGCGCAGGCTGCAACATCATCAACAGACTGATGAAGGTGGGCGTGAAGGGCACTGAGTTCGTGGCGGTTAACACTGACGCGCAGCACTTCAAGATAATCGACGACCGAATCAAGAAGGTTCTTATCGGAAAGACGTTAACAAGGGGACTCGGAGCCGGAGGAGACCCGAATGCCGGAGCAAAGGCGGCTGAGGTCGACAGGCAGCTCCTTGAGAACGTGTTCCAGGGCGCTCAGCTCGTATTCCTGTGCGCGGGAATGGGAGGAGGAACAGGTACAGGCTCGATCCCGGTCGCTGCACAGATAGCGAAGGAGCAGGGAGCGATAGTCATCTCCATGGTCACCTACCCGTTCGACCTCGAAAGGGTCAGGAAGGTCAAGGCCGAGGAGGGAATCCAGAAGCTCAGGAAGTCGAGCGACAGCGTGATCATACTCGACAACAACAGGCTGGTCAAGCTCGTGCCGAACCTGCCCATGAACGACGCGTTCGCGCTTGCGGACGAGGTTCTCGCAAAGGCGATCGGCGGACTTGTCTGGACCATAACCCAGCCGAGCCTGATAAACATAGACTTCGCTGACGTCAGGAGCATAATGGGCAACGGAGGAGTCGGCTTCATAGCCGTGGGAAGCGGAAGGGGCAACGACAAGGTCACCGCCGCATCCGAGTCCGTGCTCAAGAACAAGCTGCTCGACGTAGACTTCGAGGGCGCGAGCGGGGCACTGATACACATATCCGGAGGCGCATCTCTCACAATCGGCGACGCGATAAAGGCCGGAGAGATAATAACCGACAGGATGGACCCCAAGTCCAACATAAAGTGGGGAGCCAGGCTGATTCCAGGCTTCGACGACCAGATCGAGATAGTCGCGATTGTGTGCGGAGTGAAGGGAGCCAGCATAGTCGGCAAGCTCGAGGAGAGGAAGCAGTCGCAGTTCAGCGACATAGAGATGGTAGGTTAACCTGAAGGCTCGGGGTAGGTCCGATTGACCTACCCCTTTATATTTTTTAGTTTTTTCATTTATCACGTTTAAAAGGGTGGCACCATGATAGGAGACATCGGTTCGGCCGACGAGTTTACAGTAAGATTGGGAGTGGTAGGAGTAGGCGGACAGGGCACTAACCTTGTCAACAGGCTGTACAACTCCGGGATCAAGAGCGCGACCACGATATCGCTCAACACCGACGCCAAGCACCTCAACATGGTGAATGCCCACAAGAAGATACTCATAGGCAAGCAGCTCACCAGGGGGCTGGGCGCCGGCGGATACCCCGAGATGGGGATGAAGGCCGCTGACGTGAGCAGGGACGAGATCAGGAAGGCCATAGAGGGCCTTGACATGGTGTTCATCGCCGCCGGAATGGGCGGCGGGACAGGCGGAGGCGCGGCCCCGATAGTGGCCCAGCTTGCCAGGGAGCAGGGCACCCTGGTGGTGGCTTTCGTCACCTACCCGTTCTCGCTTGAGAGGAGCAGGAAGCTCAAGGCCGACTGGTCCCTTCAGCAGCTCAACAAGAACACAGATTCGACGATCATAATAGAGAACGACAGGCTTCTGAGCTACGCGCCCAACCTCCAGATAGAGAAGGCGTTCGAGCTCATAGACAACATAGCGGCCAACGCGGTGAAGGGCATATCCGACACGATAATGCTTCCCAGCCTGATAAATCTCGACTTTGCCGACCTGAGGAACACGCTGAGGGACACAGGCACCGCCGTTATCAACATAGGATACGGCAGCGGGCCGGACAAGGTCCAGAAGGCGATAAGGTCTACGCTGGATCACCCGCTACTCAACTTCGACCAGGAGGGCTCGAAGGGCGCGCTGGTTCACGTCTCAGGAAGCGAGTCGCTCACCATAGAGGAGGCCACGACCGTTGGCGCCGGGGTGACATCCAACCTCGACGAGAAGGCCAACGTCATATTCGGCGCGAGGCTATCTTCCGAGCTCAACGACCAGATAAAGGTCATGTCCATAGTCGCGGGCGTCACCCCGAAGCTGGGCACAGGAGTTAGGCTGAGCGAGGCCACCACAGACACGAGCTTCATCCAGGGCATAGAGGGCCTGTAATCGGCCCATGCCCGACGGCGAGGCACCCAAGAAGTGCATAGTGGCAGGTTGCATAATACTCAGCGGAGCCAGGGTCCTGCTGATGAAGCACCGCAAGCTTGGCATATGGCTACCCCCAGGAGGGCACCTGGAGGGAGACGAGTTCCCGAGCGAGGCCGCGGTGCGCGAGGCGAGGGAGGAGACGGGCCTAGATGTCAGGCTGATCAGGAACACCGACATCAGCTTCAGCAACAAGGACGCGACGGTTGTTGAGAGCCCCTTCGCCATAGTGGTCGAGCACGTGCCGTACAAGACCGGCGAGCACACACACTTCGACCTGGTTTATCTGGCAGAGGTCTCCGGAGGGGAGGTGGCCGCGAACGAGGAGAGCGACGACCTCCGCTGGTTCACCCTCGCTGAGTTCAGGAAGGTGGATACATTCGCCAACGTGAGGGCCGTGGTTGAGCGCGCGCTGGAGC
>JAGWGP010000060.1 GCA_028867285.1 Microcaldota archaeon
ACGTTCCCGAACCTCTTCGCGCCCTCCAGGTCCTTCGTGTCGTAGAGCCCTATCGTGGGCTTCCTGTCCTTGTTGAAGTGCTGGATTATCTCACTTACGCTGAAATCGTAGAGGTTGTCGCCTGCTATTATTATCAGATCCTCGTCTATCTTGCCCTGCTCGATTGCGTACTCTATACCCTTTATGGCCCCGAACTTCTCCTTGTTGTGGGCAGTATGCTCGACAACCATGCTCACGTTGGCCTTCACGCCGTCGCTCTGGTGCCTCACCCAGTACTCAAAGGCGTTTGAGAACTTGGAATTGGTGGAGAGCACTATGTCGGTGACTCCGGAGCTCACCAGGTCGTCGAGTATGTACTCTATTATCGGCTTCCCGCCAACGCCTATGGGCAGGAGGGGCTTGGGTATGAAGTACGTGATCGGCTCCAGCCTTGTGGCGAATCCGCCGCACAGAAGTAACGCTCGCATATTTCCACGGCTAAGTTGTTGTCCCACACCCAGGTGTAGGATATTAGTTGGTAAGAGGCGTATTTAAGCTTAACGCAACCCCTGCGCGGCGTTAAGCCTAAATGCCTTTCCTCCCATAGGAAATGGTGGTTGGGTGGCGAAAAACAATCTTGTCGTAGCCGGGTCGATAGTTGCGGTAATCATAATAATTGCGCTCGCTGTGGCGGTGCTTGGGGGCAGGGCCCCGGTAAATAACGCCACTACGGCGCCGACGACGGTGCAGCAGGGTACCTACGCAAAGGCGAGCATCCCTGTGATGATAACCGACCCGGCGCAGGTCCCGGCGGGCACGAGCGCCCTGGTCTTCGGATACAGCAACGTGCAACTCAACGTGACCAACGCCACGGGATCGGCCTGGGTCAACGCGACGGGAAGCGGCAGCGTCGACCTCATAGCGATACAGAACTCCGCGCAGGTGATGGCCTACGCCAACGTGGCGGCCAACTCCAGCGTGAGCGGGCTCAAGCTACTTGTCAACTGGGTCAACATAACGGTCAACGGCACCACCTACGACGTCCCGGTGTCCAACCCGCAGCTCACCATGTCGATAACCGGCGGCACGGCAGCAGGGCAGGCGGCGGGAGTGCTCATAGACTACACGCCCACGGTATCGCCTGCGTTCAGCCAGAACGCCACCGTTTTCGTAAGGGTGCCGGCTGGCAAGGCAGTGGTGACAGGAGGAGTCAACAGCTCGTTCAGCACCAGCATAGGGGCCACAAGGCCGCTGTGGGCCGAGGCGAGCGCCTCGATAGCCGCGGTCACGCCGAGGATCAACATAACATCCGCCACGCTTGAGGCGGTGGGCAACTCCACGTACTTCTCGGTCACGATAAGGAACAACGCGAACAGGAGCGTCACGCTCAACAACATAGTGCTCTACGGAAGGCAGAACGTGACCGCAAGCCCAGGGGCAGGGGTGAACAGCTCCGTGGCGATGGGGATCAACAACCTGCTCTACGGCAGGGCCAGCGAGGTGGTGAACGCCAGGGCGCTTGTGGAGGTGGCGGTGAACATAAGGACGTACGGCATGCAGAACTTCGCCATAAACTCCAACGGCACGATGGTGCAGGTGACAAGCCTCGCGTCGGCGCAGACGAGCGGCATCACGATAGCTCCTGGCGCGAACGCGACGCTGATGTACAACAGCACCGCGAGCTACAACTCCGGGACGTTCCAGACCACACCGACACCGGGATCTCAGTATAGGATAGCGGTGTCAGGAAGGGCGGGGGTCTCGGCGGGCACAATGGTAACTGCAAGCTGAGTTGAGGGCAGAATAGGGTGAACGCATGTTGGCAGCAGTTGCGCAAAAGAAAATAGGAGATTCGACGACCGTGCCAGTGTCAAAGATGGCATTCGGGATGTACAGGACGAACATGAAGGCTGAGCCCCTGGAGTCGATGGAGCTGGTCAAGGAGGCCTACGACAGGGGCGTAAACTTCTTTGCAACATCGGACAACTACGGCACGGAGATGCTACTGGGAAGGGCAATCCAGGAGTATAGAATACCAAGGGACAAGATCGTGATAGCCACGATGACCGGACTTCCTATCACGCGGCAGCACCAGTCGGAATTCGAGGTGAACACCTCGGGAAAGCGCATCATGGAGCAGGTGGGGAAGAGCCGCAGGCTCCTGGGTGTGGATACGATAGACCTGTACCAGACGCATGCGCACGACAGCAACACTCCGATGCTTGAGATCGTGTTGGCGATGAATGAGCTGATGGACAGGAAGGTGATAAGGAGCTACGGATTCTCCAACTACGACACGAATAATATCATAGATGCGATAAGGGTATGTAAGGAGAACGGGCTCAAGGAACCGGTATCCCTGCAGAACTGGTACAACATCATGGGATGGAGAAGCGAGGATTCGATAAAGACTGCGATAAGGAGCGGGATGACCTTCCTTGCGTACAGCCCGTTGGCCAACGGATTCCTCACGCACGAGAGCGTGCAGGCCAGGAGGGTGCTGAACGATATACCGAAAGAAAAGAACGCCATCGAGGCAGTGAGGCTGGAGAACGACATAAGGAAGGAGTTGAGGAAGCTGGACGAGATGGCGGTCAATGAGGGCAGGAACATACAGCAGCTGTCCTTTGCCTGGCTCATGGGAAGGGAGAACACGATTCCTATGATGGGCGCTTACAGGAAGGAACACCTTGACGACCTGCTGAGGTCGATGGACTGGGAGCTGACAAAGGAGCAAGTGGATTTCGTAGAGAGGGTGAGGGCCAAGGTCCACGAGCTCTACCAGCAGCTCTCGAAGGCGGTCAAGGGCCAGGAAGAGCAATAGCAGCTTGACGTTACTATTTCCTTCCAACGCCCAGCAGGTTGAGTATTATCAGTATAGCAACAGCGGGCAGCCCGAATATCGCGACGAAA
>JAGWGP010000061.1 GCA_028867285.1 Microcaldota archaeon
CCTACGGTTATGGTGTTTATCACCGCGTTGGTGGTGGGGTCTATGACTAATGCGTTTGTCGTGTCGGCAGTTACATACACCAACGTGCCGGAGGGGTTGAAGTCCAGTTCGGATGGATCATCGAATGTCGATATTGTGTTGATCACTGCGTTGGTGGTGGGGTCTATGACCGAGATCTCGCGAGCCCCCCCCCCCGTCAGACACGTATGCAAGAGTACCGGAGGGGTTGAATTCCAGATGGTTGGGGCTGGATCCAACAGTTATGGTGTTGATGACGGTGTTGGTTACAGGATTTATCACAGAGACGGATGGGCCGCCGAAATTGGCTACATACGCGAGTGTCCCGGAGGGGTTGAAGGCTACATCGTATGGATCGCTTCCGACCGTGACAGTATTGATCACATCGTTAGATTGGGTATCGATGATAGAGACTGTGCCGCTGCCGAAGTTTGGCACATAGACCAGCGTTCCGGAGGGATTGAAGGAAAGGTGGTACGGATTAGTACCCACAGTTATGGTGTTGATGACGGTGTTGGTAGACGGGTCTATCACGGATACCGTGCCATCGTTCTGGTTTGACACATAAGCAAGGGTGCCTGATGGATTGAAGGAGACCGAGAATGGGCTGCCGCCCACCTTGATGGTGTTAATCACGGTATTGGTGGTCTGGCTGACCACAAATAGGTAAGAATTGCTGCCGCTGGTGACGTAAACGAGCGTATTCTGAGGATTGACGGCAATATCATATGGAGTGTTGCTGCCGTAGCCCTGCCTTATCGTATTGACGATGGTGCCGTCGGTGGTGTTGGTAGCCATGAAGCCCCAGGAGCCGGTATAAGGCGGTGTCCCTTGGCTGATCGTCGTGCTGAGCACCGTGGATCCACCCACCATGGTTTCTGGATTGGATACGGTAATCGCGTTTGGCGTTGCCGTGATGCTGGTGGCATGCGCGGGGTTGAGGAGAAGCATGGCGAACAGTAGGGATGCCAAGATCAACGTTGCTCTGCTCCTGCCCCTTAGCATAAGCCCACCGCACAGAGGACAGGATGGCTGGATTTATAACGATTTCGATGCCCTTTGGCAGGCTTTCCAGCAGGCGGATAGGGCTCCGACGGCGTAGCATTAATATTCTTTTAGATAGAATCAATATCACCAATAATGGTCATCATGATTACGACGAGATACGTCAGGGACAACCTTGATGCGATAAGGGCATCCCTGGCGAAGAGGGGGAGCGACTACCCGCTGGACGAGCTGCTCAAGGCCGACGCGGAGTGGAGGGCCATGAAGACCCGCCTCCAGGAGCTCCAGGCGCAGAGGAACAAGGCGAGCCTCGAGATATCCGAGATGAAGAAGAAGGGGGGTGAGATAAAGGCCAGCGTCGAGGCCCTTGCGGCGCTCAAGGCCGAGCTCACCGACATGGAGGCCAAGATCCCGGTGTACGAGGAGAGGATAGCCAACCTGCTGTGGAGGATGCCCAATATCCTACACGAGAGCGTGCCCGCGGGGAAATCGGACAGGGACAACCCCGTGATAAGGAGCTGGGGGGGGATAAGGAACAAGACTACGCCAACGCACGAGGAGATACTGGGAAAGCTGGGGCTCATAGACATCGAGAGGGCGGCGAAGATATCGGGAGCAAGGTTCTACTTCCTCAAGGGGGACCTGGCGCTGCTCGAGCAGGCGCTGATAAGGTTTGTCGCGGACGAGATGACCAGGAAGGGATACACGTTCATATCCCCTCCGTACATGATGAGGGGCAAGTACTACAGGGCGGCGGTGGACCTGGCCCAGTTCGAGGACGCGCTGTACAGGATAGCGGACACGAAGGAGGCCCTGGAGAGGGAGGACTACGAGAGGCTGGACGAGGACCTCTACCTCATAGCCACGGCCGAGCACGTGATCGCAGCGATGCACGCGGAGGAGGTGTTCAACGGCAAGGACCTTCCGATAAGGTACGCGGCGCTGAGCCCCTGCTTCAGGAGGGAGGCCGGATCCCACGGGAAGGACACCAAGGGCATATTCCGCGTCCACCAGTTCAACAAGATAGAGCAGTTCATATTCTCAAGGAAGGAGGACACATGGAAGCACTTCGAGGAGATGCAGGCCAACGCGGAGGGCATAGTGCAGAGGCTCGGCCTGCCCTACAGGGTGGTGGAGATATGCGCTGGCGACATGGGCGCAAGGGGTGCGAAGTCGTACGACATAGAGGTCTACATGCCCAGCTCCGGGGAGTACAGGGAGCTCACCTCGTGCTCCAACTTCACCGACTGGCAGAGCATGAGGCTCGACATAAAGTACGACGAGGCGGGTGAGAGGCAGTACGTTCACGCGCTCAACGCCACTGCGATTCCCACCTCGAGGGCACTTGTCTTCATAGCCGAGAACTACCTCAACAGCGACGGCAGCATAACTGTGCCCGAGGCGCTCGTGCCCTACATGGGCAAGAGCAGGATAGGCTAGGTCGGTCGCATGGCAGGAGAATACGAGGTAAAGAAGGAGCTGAAGAGGCTGCGCTCGATAAGGGGGTCGGGCACGGAGCTGATAAGCATCTACGTCCCGCCGGACTTCCAGATAAGCGACGAGATAGGCAAGCTCAAGGAGGAGAGCAGCCAGGCATCGAACATAAAGTCCAAGTCCACCAAGCTCAACGTGCAGGGGGCGATAGACAAGCTCATACAGTACCTCAAGCTCTACAAGGCGCCGCCCAAGAACGGGCTGGCGGTGTTCGCGGGCAACATATCGAGCATACAGGCCAAGCCCGACATAGAGCTCTTTTCCATAGAGCCGCCGTATCCGGTCAAGTCCAACATCTACAGGTGCGACTCCACCTTCCTCCTCGAGCCGCTGGAGGCGATGCTAGAGGCTACGGACATGTA
>JAGWGP010000062.1 GCA_028867285.1 Microcaldota archaeon
TCGGGATAGCCATATTCCTCAGGACCGGGCTGCTGCACTATGCGGGGATGTTCGAGCCTGACGGCTACTACTACTACGCCGTAGTAAAGGCTACGGTGGCCAACCACCTCAAGATACCCAACCCCTTCCCCCTATCGGGCTTCGCCCCACATAATATAGTAGGGGAGGCGCCCGGACTGATATACATATCCGCAGTGGCCTACTCCATATTCGGAGTGTTCGGGGTATCCATAATACAGGTGATGAGGTGGATGCCGCTCGTGTTCGGCCTGCTTACCATAATTGCATCCTACTTCCTGGTAAGGTACCTGGCAGACAGCAGGATAGCTGGCCTGCTTGCGATGTTCTTCCTCGCCGTATCGTCGGGCAACCTCGCAAGGACCACGGTGCTGGTATACAGGGGAGACACATTCGTGGGCCTGTTCATGGTGCTCTCCCTGATATTCATGCTCAGGGCGTTCAGGAGCGCGGGCCAACCGGGCAACAAGAGGTACCTCAACGCAGGGCTCTCGGCGTTCTTCCTCAGCCTAGGAGTAGTATTCTGGAACGGCTCGCCGTTCATGACCATGGTGTACATGGCAGCTCTAGCGCTCATACTAATAGACGGCTTCGTCAAGCACGACAGGGAGGTGCTGGGCATCAACCTGATACTGGCGGAGTTCCTCTTCCTTGCATACCTCCTCGAGCACGTTTACGGCTGGCTAGGCCTTGCCAGGACGGGCCTGCTGCTGATAGACACCAGCTTCTTCGCGTTCTACGTACCGCTGCTGATAGGCTGCTTCCTGGCGTGGCACTCTGCAAAGAACCACGGGAGGTATGACATACTCACGTACAGGAGGGCGAGGGTGTTCATGGTGGGCATAGCCCTGCTTGCGATAGTCGTGGCCATGGCGGTGACGTTCAACCACGGAGTGTCAGAGCTCACTAACGCGATAGCCCTGACCAACACCAACGTTGCCCAGGCCCAGCAGGCGAGCAACAGCACCCTGAACACTGCGATAGGCACCACGACCCAGGAGCTGCAGAAGGCGAGCTTCAACTTCCTGTTCACCAGCTTCTCGATGCAGCTCTTCCTGGCGCCCATAGGGGTCGCACTATACCTCATAGTGAGGAGGAGAGCTGACCAGTACCTGCTTGTCCCGCTCTCGTACTTCCTGGTTACCGCGGTGCTCCAGGCAGGACAGATAAGGTTCAACGCCCTGCTCTCGGTGCCGATGGCAATATTCGCCGCCTATGGCGCCTATGAGATAGGGAGGATGGTGTGGCATGTGAGGTTGGACGACAGGATGACCAGGACAGTGGTCGCGGCGTCGCTGTGCATCATAATAATAGCTGTGGCTGTGTTCAAGATAGGGCCGCAGATCAACCTCAACGCCCTGGCGATGTCGCTGGGCTACCTCTCCAACGCGCCGTTCTCGGTCAACGCGCAGGCGGGGATAATAATAGAGATGAGCGCCATACTGATAGAGGTGCTGTTCGCGGTGATAGCCGCGTACCTGATAGCCACAGCCTACCGTGGCGGCATGGAGCTGAGGCACGTGTTCATGGGCCTGCTCGCTGTGGTGGTGGTCTTCGGATTCTACTCGGCGTATGCGACATCCATAACCAGCACCCCGGCAGACGGGGTTAACAGCCAGTTCCTTACGGCCATGGTGTGGCTCTCGCAGAACACGCCGGCGAACTCCACGGTGCTCACCATATGGCCCGACGGCTCCGTGGTCGAGGCGATAGGCAACAGGCAGAGCTACACCGACAGCGTGGGAGGGGAGAACGGGACCAAGATACAGCTCACCTCTCAGTACCTGTTCAACACGACCCCGGACTCGCAGTTCCTGTACAGCATAGGAAAGCCCAATTACATAGTGTCGAGGGGCTTCTGGTTCCAGGAGATATACGGCCTTGCAACGGAGGGGCTTGTCACAAATGTCTCGGACTTCGGGTACCAGACATTCACAGGGCTGAACATAAACAGGACGCAGAACGGGACGATCTACGGCTTCTACTCCAACCAGGCCCCCTATTACAACGTGCACATGGTGGTAGTGAACAGGCCTGACGGCACAAGAACGGCAGTGGCCTACATGGGGATCTCAGGCAGCAACAGATACGTGGAGCTCAGCAGGATCATACTATACGATGCCAGCAGCTTCAACACATCGATAATATACTCTGGCTCCAACAACACCCTCAACTACACGCTTCTCGTATCTTACAGCGGAAACGGCATAACCGGCGGGTCCCTGCTGGGCCCGAGGCTCGTGGCGAGCAACCTCTTCAGCCTTGTGCAGATGTGCAACTACTACACCTGCCCGATAAGCGACGCCAACGTGAGCTACCAAGCGGTTTATATCAACAACGACACAAGGATATTCAAGCTCACCTACGGCAAATGATGCTTGAGACGGATGGTTCCTCATGGACAATCGCCTATCTGTACTAGTATTCTCAAGGGACGACGCCTCGGCAGTGGGCGAGCTCATCGAGGACGTGCGAAAGATCGCCGACGAGGTGGTGATAATAGACTCAAGCTCGCCGGCGCAGCACAGGAGGCTGCAGGACATATGCAGCGCTTACAAGGGCAGGGCCAGGCTGTTCCATGCGGTGGCGCTCGGCTACCCTGACCCGCTCAGGGCGTACGGGCTGCACATGTGCTCCAACAGGTGGGTGCTGCTGCTGGACACCGACGAGAGGCTCTCCGCAGCGCTCAAGGACGACATAAGGGACATCATAGATGCGGACAGCGCCGACGCCTTCGCGATAAGGAGGAGCGAGCCGATAGTGGACGGGGAGAGGCCGAGGCTCTACAGCTGGCAGATAAGGCTGTTCAAGCGCGACCGCGTGGAGTTCACCGGCATGGTGCACGAGCA
>JAGWGP010000063.1 GCA_028867285.1 Microcaldota archaeon
AATCCAGATGGCACTGCCGCTGTCCAAGGCACTCTATTTCGTTGCCAACGTGCGCGGAACATGGGGCATTGTCCTGCTCAGGCTCGGGCTCAGGCGGCAGACCACCATATCGCTTGACTCCTACCGTTTCTCCTCTGCCTGGATATCCAACCCCGGCAGGGTGCACAGGGGAAGGATAGAGCTGCAGCTGTCAAGGGACACGGTGAGCTTTGTGCACGGCGGCAGGAAGTTCAGGCTTTACTACGGCTCCATCTTCCAGCTCAGGGAGAGCATAAGGTCAATAGTCGGCATCTTCTACAACGACCTGTATCGCTTCCCCGCCATGGATGGCACGATCGTTTTTGACGTCGGCGCGTCGGTTGGGGACAGCACCCTGTACCTCGCCCCCTACGCCAAGCGGATATACGCTGTGGAGCCTTATCCATACTCCTACACCATACTGAGGCGCAACATAGCCATAAACGGCCTCTCCTCCAAGGTGACGGCCATAAACGCCGCGGTGAGCGACACTTCCGGCCGCATCGAGCTGTCCACCGGCAGGGTGAGCGGCATCACCGCATTCCTCGCCCCATCCGGGAGCGGCACCGGCGTAAGGGTGATGACCCTGGGCCAGCTAGCCTCACTTTACAAGGGAACGGGCAAGCTCTCGCTAAAGCTCAACTGCCTCGGCTACGAGGACCGCATAATACTGAATTCTAGTCCGAAGGATCTCGCGAGATTCAGCAGCATGGTGGTGTACACCGAGCACAAGGGCTATTCCAAGCTGGCCTCAAGGCTCTCCAGGGGAGGCTTCAGGGTCAGGGTGTCCAAGACGAGGGGCCGCGACCAGGTGCTGATATTCGCCGTTCGCAGGGGTGCAGCCTAGCCCATCGGTAACCTATTTAAGCTTTCGTTTTGCATCCTTATCCGAGGTAATACGATGTTCATGGAGGAGATGAGGGAGGGATGGAACATAATGCTCCACCCCGGCAAGGCAACGAAAAAGACTCTGAGCGTATCAGAGGGACTCAAGTACTACTACAAGCTCGCGATAGTGCCTTTAGTTATCACGATCGTAATAGGCATAATAGTCGCGGTCGCGTTCCCGGGCCTGTCAAAGATGGCGTCGTCCAACCCGCTGATGGCAAGTTACGGCGCGGGATCCCTGGGCGGTGCCGGCATAGTTATCGCCGCGATAATCGGCCTGCTCGTCGCAAACCCGATAGGCATACTCATAAGCTCCGCGCTGCTCCAGCTGTTCGGCAAGCACCTCTTCAAGGCCTACAAGAACGACTACGAGCACACCTTCACCGCGTACGCTAAGGGCGGCATAGTGCCCAGCACCATGTTCTACTGGCTGTCTAGCCTGCCGGTGATCGGCGTGGCCTTCGCCGCGATATTCGGCGTATGGAGCTTCATAGTCGCCATAATCGCGCTCGCCAACCAGCAGGGGATAACCAGGTGGAAGTCGCTCGGCGTCGTAGTGGGCACCGGCGTGATAGTCTACATCATAATCTTCCTGGCGGCCCTGGGCGTGGCTGGCCTGTTCATACACGCGTAAGGATTCGGTAGGGTCCGCGCCTGCGCGGATCCCTTCTTATCTTTTCTTTATTTCTTGTACCTTAGCATCGCCGCTGTCTATCTCATGTGCGACACCTAAGGCTTTTATAATTGAGCCTCGCTATCCTAATGTGGTGGCATGCAAAGGACGAGCATGGCGGCGAGCAGACGGCAAATAAGCGTAAAGCTTGACAGGGTAGCCAAGCTGCTCAACGAGGTGCTCGAAGCTTTGGATAGCGGCGATTCCGGAATCAGTCCCGCACTTAGGAGGAAGCTGGTGACCAGGTGGTCTGCAATAGATCGCGGTAGGGTGAAGGTGCGCCACTACAAGAGCCTGGAGGCATTTGAGAAGACCATTGGCTGAATCATGGCGGTGGTATAACGACCTACTCACCCTCGTTTTCCGAAAGCTTCGACAGGGAGCTTAGGTTCAGGTTCAAAAGGGACAGGGCCACTTATGACCGCATCATAAAGAAAGTCAAGGAGATACTGGATAATCCGAGTATCGGCAAGCCCCTAGAGCATGACCTTTTTGGCAAGAGGCGCGTACATATTGGGCATTTCGTTCTCACTTATAAGATAAACGAACAAAAGCGAACGATCATATTCGATGGCTTCGAGCACCACGACGTCGCGTACTAGCTACTTCTTGTACCTCAGCATCGCCGCTATCCCCTGGAATCCCATGAGGAGCTGGCTGCCGTACTGGCTGTTCACCGAGATGAACACCATCTCTATCCCCTTTGCCTCCGCCTTCTCTATCAGCGCCTCGACGGGGTCCCTCTGCTCCAGTATCTCCAGGTTGCTCCCGCAGCTGTGTTTTGTCTGCCTGGTGTTACCCTGCTCTATGGCGGTGAATGTCTCTCCGTCTGCAGTGCACCTGTAGGTGACCTCTGTGAGCTCCACCTCCTCGCTTACTATCAGCCTGGATATGTTGTCGGCGTTCATCGCCGCCCTGACCTTGTCGTAGCCCGCCACCGCCAGGTTGCCCCTAGCCATCTCGTTCATGAACCTCTCCATGGCGGTCCTCTCCTTGATCGAGGCCTGCTCCGAGAGCACAGACTTTGCCTTCTCGAGTAGCTCGTGGACGCCCATGTGCTCGTCCACGTACCCGGTGTCGAAGGTGCCAACCACCTTTATCTGGTAGTTTAGGTTCTTCGACCTGACGAAGTTCTCCTTCGTGGGCCCCGGTCCGCCCACCACTATGCCGCTTATCTTCTTCCCGTGCTTTGCGTATACGTCGTTGACCGCGTCCGCCACGCTCTTGTAATAATCGTCTATGCTCTCCTCTATTGCCCTCTCGTACCTCGCCGCCGACT
>JAGWGP010000064.1 GCA_028867285.1 Microcaldota archaeon
GAAAAGAAGCAATGGAAAGGATCGTAAGAAGGCACAAGGACATATACAAGGCCGAGTCACTGGAGATTAAGTATGCCAGGATTATAGGTATCATTGAAGGATTGTTGCCTTTTAGAAGCCTGGACTTGGAGCAGAATTATAAAGTAATCAGGTGGAAATAAAAACTTAGTCACACCGCCTTGATGTACACGCACGGCACAGCGCCGTTGGATGGGCACCTGTTCTGGGCGCTGACGTTGACCAGATAGGTCCCGGTCTGGGCCAGCTGCTCTATGTAGCCGCTCACGTTAACTGGAGTGTAGGCGGTGACGTAGCTGGGCCCTGCGTTGGTGTTGACTATGAAGATTATCTGGTGGCCCACGCCGTTGGAGGTGGTGCCCACAAGTATGTTGTTTATGTTGGGGGGTATCTGCAGAAGCACCAGCTGCTTGGCTGGGAAGCCCTGGGCGCCCACCGACACAGCGATGCTGGCCAGCTTGGTGGCCGCTGCCTGGGCCTCAGTCGTTGAGAGCGTGGAGGTGGATGTGGATATCTGTATGAAGGCGAGTATCACGATGGGGAGCAGCACTATCAGGCCGAAGGAGAGGGTTATCAGTAGCTCTACGCTCGACTGCCCTCTTCTCGACCTTGACAGCGTTGCGGGCATCATTCCTCCATCTCCCTCAGGGCGTTTACCTTCCTTACCGTCAGGGCCTTCTCCTTCTCCTTCCTCACCTGCTCCCTCAGCTTCTTCATCATGTCCTTGAACGCCTCGGCGAACAGGAACTTGGTGGTGGAGATGGTGATTATGCCGTGCCTGCCAAGGGAGAGCCTTGCGTACAGCTCGTACTCCCTCTTGGACTTTATCCCCTTGACCCTCATGGTGATGTAGTCGACCTTAACGCCGCTCATCTTCTCTATCTGGTCTATGAACTCGGCGAGCTCCTCCCTCACCTGGTCCTCGTACTCGTAGGTGTTCTGGTCGAAGCCCGAGAGGAAGACCCTCCTCTCCTTGATCTTGGTCCTGGCCATCAGGCTCTCCAGAACGTCGGTCACGGTGAGTATGCCGACCGGGGCGTCCCTCTTTACCACTATGACCGAGGAGACCTTGTTCTCCACCAGGGTGCGTACGCCCTCGATGAGGCTCTTGCTCTCGTCTATCCTGAGCGCGTCGGCCTCCATTATGCTGCTGACCGGGACGTTGGACGGGCTGTAAACCGTGGTCTTCATGGCGGGGAGCCTCTGGCCGGACTTGGTGTACTTGTGGATTATGTCGTGGTTGGTGATTATCCCGCGCAGGTGCTTGCCCTCCACAACCACCAGCCTGTTGACCTTGTGGTCCCTCATCGCGGCGCTTGCCTGCGAGAGCGAGGAGGTTGGGCTTATCGCCAGCACCGGGGTGGTCATCGCCTCGCCTATGCGTATGTCCTTCAGCGAGTCGGTGGAGAGCAGTATCTTGAGCAGCGTGTTCCTCTCCAGAACGCCGGTTATCTTGCCCGCCGCTGCGAACGGAAGCGCCTTGACCCCAGTCCTGTAGAAGTAATAGACAAGGTCGTCGAGCGAGGTGCTGTTGGTCACCCTCGGGGCCGCAACGGCGAACTTCTCGGCGCTCTGGCCCTTTGACATGGTGAGGCTGGGCCTCGCCCTGTATATGGTCCTCGCATCCACTACGCCATAGTACTCCTTGCCCTTGTTCAGCAGCACGGATGGGTACGTCTTCAGCGCTGGTATTATCTGCGTTATCGGCGTCTTCGCATCGAATGTCACCGTCTTGGTGACCAGCTCGGATGGTATATTCTTCAGAGTGAGCATAAATCTTACCCCAGCATACTAAACAAATGATAAATATAAATATTGCTGGTCACCAATCCACTCTTGTGCCAGGATGGCAGATCGGCTATGCGACCGCCTGCAGAGCGGTAAAGGGGGGTTCAATTCCCTCTCCTGGCTTTTCCTGAGCCCATGCCCAAGCTGAAGCGAGTCATTACTTTCTGGGAGGCGCTGGCCATAAACATCGGCGCCATAGTAGGGGCCGGAATATTCGCCATAAGCGGACTGGCGGCAGGGATAGCTGGCCCCTCTGTGCTCATCTCGATAGCGATAGGCGCGGCGATAGCCCTGGTCACGGGGCTGAGCATAGCTGCGCTGGCCCACGTCTACACCAGGGAGGGAGGGGGTTACGAGTACTCCAGGAGAACCTTGGGGAGGTACATGGGCATCGTCGCCGGGCTCACGTTCGCGATCTCCGGAAGCATAGGCGGGGCGGTGATGGTGATCAGCTTCGGAGGCTACCTTTCCAGCACGCTGGGAAACTCTGTAAGCCCCGTGCTGATAGCCATAGCGGCGGTAGTCGTCCTGGCGCTGATAAACTACGCAGGGGTGAAGGACTCGGCGAGGCTCTCTGCGATACTGACTGTGATAAAGCTGGCCATCCTCGCGCTGTTCGTGGTTGTGGGCGTCTTCTTCATAAAGCCGGGCAACTACGTGCCATTTGTCCCCAACGGATGGAGCAGCGTGCTGGTGGGCTCGGCGTTCATATTCTTCGCCTATACGGGATTCGGGAGGATAACTACACTCGGGGAGGAGGTGAGAGACCCTAAGAGGACCATACCCAAGGCGATCATATCCTCTGTCCTGATATCGATGGTCATCTACCTGGCCGTCATGTTCGTGCTGTTGGGCATCACGAACTACAAGGGCATCGCGGGCTCGACATCGCCTCTCGCCGCGGCGATAATGGCGGCCAGCCACGACCGTCTCCTCGGCACAAC
>JAGWGP010000065.1 GCA_028867285.1 Microcaldota archaeon
TCAAGCTTGGCTATCCTTATCTTGGGGCCAGGCAGGTCGGCGAGCAGCGCGACCTCCTTCCCTATGGAGGCGGCGCAGCCCTGCACCGACCTCATCGCCTCGGTCCAGTACTCCTCGTTCATGTGCGAGAAGTTTATCCTCACGATGTCGGCGTGCCTCAGCACCTCCTTGAGCACGCTCTTCCTGCTTATCGCAGGGCCGTACGTGACCAGTATCTTCGTCTTCAACAAGTTGTTCACCTTATGTGCGGCGGTAAAGGATCAGCATGAGCACTTAAATGCCGTATGCAGGTCGCCTAGCTTCTGTCGCAGTAATCCTATATCCGACAAATATATTTAAAGCACTTTTCCCCTCTCGGGCGAGCGGCCCCAGCGCATGCGCCGCGCCAGACAACGAATATATAACTTCATTTGGTAGCTTCTTGCGTGCAATCAAACCCGCTCTGGCCGGCAAGGGACCGCTTCCCCAAGCTGGAGGGCAAGAGTGCGGCGGACATCGTAGTGATAGGCGCGGGCATAGCTGGGATGTCGTGCGCGTATCACCTCTCATCTGCGGGATACGATGTGGCGGTACTGGAGATGGACGAGCTGGGTAGCGGCGCAACCGGCGCCAGTTCCGGTGTGCTCTATTACGGCAGCGGGACCAATTTCGTCCCCGCGATAGGGCTGTTCGGCAGGGAAAGGGCCGCGCTGCTGTGGAAAGAGACCGCAGAGGTGATAGAGGATATAGCAAGGACGATAGCGGAGCACGGCATAAGCTGCGGCTTGACAAGGGAGGGCGCCATAATGGCCGCAAAGACCGACGGGGAGATGGAGCTGATCAGGCGGGAGCACGCAGCGCTTGAGGAGATCGGCATAAAAACCACGGTGCTCACCGCGGCGCAGGTGGCCGAGTACTACAGTCCAAGCGGATTTCTGGGCGGATTGGCGTTTGGCACATGCGGGCAGATCCACCCTGGGCTCTTCATCCAGGGGTTGGCGAGGTCCGCAGGCATCCGGCTGTACGAAAATTCGGAAGTGACGGGTTACCGAAGGGAGGGCGGCAAGATCGTCGTGAGCACAAAGGCGGGTAGCGTCAGCTGCTCCAAAGCCATATACGCGACCAACGCGCAGCCCTGCTTCGGCATGGAGAGGCATTTCAGGCTCGAGTCATCAGTAATAATAGCGGGCGAGCCTGTTGCGGACATCGGGAGAGTCTGGCCAAAGAAGACGATAATCTGGACGATGGAAGAGAGGTACGACCTGATATACCCGCAGGAGGGCAGGCTGGTGCTCGAGCTTTACAGGCTCGAGGGCAGGGAGCAGAAGCTCAGGCACTACTATCCGGGAGTGGAGTTCAGGATTGACAAGACGTGGGGCAAGGCATGGGCCAAGACGAGCGACTTCATGCCGATAGTGGGCGAGGTCGAGAGGGACGTCTATGTCGCGATAGGGATGGGGGACCAGGGCATAATAATGGGCTGGCTTGCGGGGAGGAAGCTCGCAGGGCTAATGGGCGGCAAGGAGCCAGACTGGTTCCTCGATCTTGCATCGCCGAAAAGGTTCGGCCACGTGCGGACCTGACCGGACCGCAAGCGAGTATCGGGCGCAACGGCTGCGCGGCGTCCCGCTTTTTACGGCTTCATCAACGTAACGTGGATTGGCTCTATCCTCAGTATCACACGGTCGCCGTGCTGCCTGTAGTCCGTGCCTGTGTACTTCTGCGCTAGCCTGTCTATGTGCTCCTCCGCACCCTCCTTCACGATCCCGACCACCTTGCCCCTTATGAAAAGGGCGTCGTACGGGTCTGAGATGTTGTAGATGCTTATCGCGACCCGCGGGTCCCTCCTGATGTTCTTGGTCTTGACCCTTCCCTCCGTAGTGTTGATCAGCACGATGTCGCCCTCGTGATCCACCCACGTCGTGGTTATCTGGGGAGAGCCGTCCTCCATCAGGGTCGCGACGTCTGCGAAGTTCTTCCCCTCGATCAGTTTCCTGGCCTTGTCCGGCAGAACCACCATACCAGCGCCTCGCTTCACAGCATGAGGAATTGTTGGGTCAGCCTTTTATACTTTTGCAGCTATGGCATATCGGTGTGGACGTGGCAGCTGGCAGGTTTTCGGAGATAAGCATAAGGGCGGCGGCCATAACCGGGGCCGTGTTGGGCTTCCTATGCTGGCTCCTGGTGATGCCTTACGGCGCGCTGTCAGGCGGTGCGCACTACGGCATCATGGGCTACATGATGGGCTACTACGGCGGCACTGCCACCTATCCGTCCGCAGCCATCGGCGGCATATGGGCGCTGTCCGTGCTGTTCGGCGCCATCGGTGGCGCCATAGCCGGCGCTGTGCTTGCCGTCGTGTACAACTGGGCCCTCAAGCTTAAGCTGTGACGGTGTGATGATGAAGACAAAGACGATATGGAAGGTGCTTTCGTGGGTATTCCTGCTGTGCGGCCTATCCGCTTTCGCCCTTGCCTGGCTGGAGGTGTTCACCGGCTCGGTCTACGGCGGCATGCCGTCAGTGGACCTGTTCTACGACGCCATAGCAGCAGGCGTGTTCGCCATCTTCTTCC
>JAGWGP010000066.1 GCA_028867285.1 Microcaldota archaeon
TGCCGCCCGAGGATGACTGCCCTGCAAAGAAGCCCGCGTCGGTGTAGAACGGGAACGGGTCCAGGTTCTGCTGCGGGCTCTGGAAGTTGTGCGGGCTGTACAGGTCGAGCGAGAGGTTCAGCACCGCGTTGGTGGGCGCGTAGTTGAGCTCGCTGGTGGTGCTGGGCAGCGAGATGTTGTATAGGAAATACGGGAGCACGCTGACCGGCGAGCCGCCGTTGCTGTCCAGGGGTATGTTGGCGTTCTGTATGGACTGGATGTTTATGCTGGTGCTGAGCTTGTACGAGTAGGAGCAGGTCCACTGGTATGAAGACTGGTCGAAGTTCTGTATGAATGCGAACGAGCTCCCGCCGTCGAACGACTGGGAGGCGTAGTTCTGCCACTGGGAGAGTATCACGGTGTTGAAGCCGGAGAAGTTGGCCCTCTTGGCGTTCCAACCCCATACGCCGTGCTGGGCCTGTGCCGGGACCTGCTGGAATATGTAGGACTGCGTGTTGTAGCCGTTGGATATGTCGAACGTCGAGGAGGCTATGGCGTTGGTGGCTCCCGAATACGCGATGTCATTGATAGTTCCGGTGGCTATGTTGGTGAATGTGATGTTATCGAGTATCCCGTTCGGCGGCGTGGTCGGCCCCCACGAGACAGAGGTCGTGACCTTCGCCCCGGACGTTAGCGGGGCGTTGTTGGCGAGGCACATGTCGCCGCCCAAGAAAGACGCTAGGTTGGAGCTGAAGTACTCTGCCGCGCCGCCGCCGGGCGACGAGGGGCAGCTCAGCAGCCAGAGCGCGTTGGCCGTGTTGTCGTTGAGCACGTTGGTTATCATTGGAGACTGTGACACCGGCGAGGGCTGTGCCGGCACGATCTGGCCGTTTAGTGCGTCGGGGTAGTGGGTGGTGGTGTCGTTGTAGTTGGTTATCTGGCACTGCCCCTGGTCATACCATCCGGAGCCGCCGGTGTTATAAGAGGCCTGGGCCGGGGCGTCGCTGCACTCGTAGTTGGCGTAGCTGCCGCTTGGCAGGCTCATCGAGAAGCTGTTGTCGTAGCCCCCGTTGCAGTAGGTGGTCTGGCTCGACGAGTAGCTGCCACCGCCCACGAACGTTCCTACGCACCCTATGGAGCTTGCCTCGCCGCCGTCAGACGGCCCGCCTGTGCTGCACATCAACCCGCATGCCGGTTGGCAGTATCCGCAGGATATTATGTGGCCCGCTATGTTCTCCCCGGCTATCGAGGAGGCTGGGCAGTCCTTGCTCTTGGGTATCACGCACTGGCCCGCTCCGCCAGTCACCCTCTGGAGCTGGGGCGCAGCGCTGGTGGCATTGGCCGCGTACGACTGCGGAGGGATAATCAGAATTAGGGAGACTGCGGCAAGGACAAGGGCAAACATGAGGTAAGCTCCATCTACTTTCAACATATCCACCGGCACAGGCCCGACCCTTAGGATTAGTTGTGAGTATAGCTTAATATATTTTCTGACGCACAGAGCTAGTGATGGCATGGACATAGCAAGCTCGCTCTTCTGGGCCGGGCACGGCAGCTTCTACATCAAGGCGAAGGGCACGACGATATTCATAGACCCGTATAGGATAGGCGATGGCATAAGGGAGAAGGCTGACATCCTGCTCATAACCCACGGCCACTTCGACCACTGCAGCAAGGAGGACATAGAGAGGGTAGTGAAGGAGGATACTGTGATAATATCAGCGCCGGGGTGCGACGCGGTTAAGGGACGCAGGAACGTCAGGATAGCCGAGCCCGGGTTCAAGGAGACCGTGGATGGGATAACCATAGAGGCGGTGCCCGCATACAACACGGATCCAGGGAAGCAAGGCTACCACCCGAGATCGAAGAGGTGGGTTGGGTATGTGATCGACATCGATGGCACGAAGATATACCACGCGGGCGACACGGACTTCATACCGGAGATGGGTGAGCTAAGGGCGAGGAAGCTGGACGTGGCGCTGCTGCCCGTGGGAGGCACCTATACCATGGACCTGGACGAGGCGATTCGCGCCGCAGAGGCCATAGGCGCGAGGCACACGGTGCCCATGCACTTCAAGAACCTGCTTGGCAGGGAGGGATCCGAAAAGGCTGCGGAGGAGTTCAGGAGGAGGGTGAAGGGGGCGCTCATAATGAGCGAGGTGCAGGAGCCGACCTACGGATTCTGAGACGCATAGAGGGATTCCGCAATCTCGAGTATCATCACCGGCGCCATCTGGAATGGCCTTACCTCTGAATCGCCGAACGAGCCCGCGACGCTCAGCGCAATCTCCCTGTCCATGCCCATCTGGTGCGCGCAGTCGACGAGCGCGTTCCTTATCCTCTTCTTCTTG
>JAGWGP010000067.1 GCA_028867285.1 Microcaldota archaeon
GGCCTCCAGCCCGTCCATGTAGCTCTTGAACGGGTAGAGCCCCTCCGTGCTCACCAGGTCGAAGGCGTGCGACAGGTGGAGTATGTAGACATAGTGCAGAAGCGCCATGTACTTGTAGTTCTTGGCCTCCAGCTTGTCTATCCCCCTGCCGATCTCGAGTATCTTGCTCTTCGAGAGCCCGTCCGACTTCCTGAACGGGCTCAGGCCGTAGCCGTAGAGCTTAGAGAGGTGCTCGTCCATCACTGGCCTGAGCAGCCCCATTATCGCCTCGACGGTCTTGCCGGGCTCGACGTATATGGTCTCTATCTGCTTCTCCATCACGTAGGGCTCCACATCGGCATCCGTAGATATCCTTATCTCGATGTTCTCTATCCCCAGCGCCTCGACCAGCTCGTCCACCTTCTTCCTGTTGCTCCCCGGTGAGGCGGTGAGGCCGACCAGCTGCACCCCCTTGAGCTTGCACTCGTCGGCTATGTAGGTGTAGGCGTACTTGCCCACCGCCTTGTGCACCTCGTCCAGCACCACCACCCCTATGTCGTCCAGGTTTATCCTCCCCTTCTTGAGGTCGTTGCCGAACGTCTGCGGGGTGGCCGCTATCACCTTGGCCTCGTTCTCCAGCTCCGCCCTCTTCTCGCTGCCCAGGCTACCTGTCAGCAGGAGTATGTGGCCCCTGTCTATGTTGAGGAGCCTTGCCAAAGATGTGTAGTGCTGCTCGCTCAGCGGCTTGGTGGGCGCCAGGATGACCGCCTTCTTGCCGTTGTGGAGCGCGCTCGCTATGGCGAATACCGCGATGAGTGTCTTCCCCAGCCCTGTGGGCAGCACAACGAGGGTGTTGCCGCCCGAGAATATGCTCTGTATAATGTTGATCTGATATGCCCTGGGCTCTATGAGCGAGGTGTTGACCAGCCTGTCGCAGGGGGCGAGCGAGTCCCATCCCAGTGGCATGAGTAGAATTTGCAGAGCAGGTATAAATTCTTATATTCGCGCAATATTTACGGAGTGAGAGCAGCTAATGGAATGGAGATAACTACAGAGCTTTGCGAGATCGTTGGGGCGGTGATAGGCGACGGAAACCTTTGGACTGATGGCCGGAGATACCGTGTCGAGATGACAGGCCATCCGGAACTGGACAGGGATTATTTTGTATATTTGGACAACTTGCTATTCAAACAGTTTGGCAAGCGGCCGTATAAAGCAAGAGTGAGAGACAGGGCGCTTTACATGCGGTTGCAGCAAAAATCCGCTTTTGAGTTGCTCACCGGTTTAGGAATACATGCCGGCAGGGGGAAGGCATTGGCGGTGGAGATTCCTGCAGCGATCAGGGAAAAGGGATGGGAATATGCCAAGCACACGCTGAGGGGGATCATGGATACCGACGGCACGGTATTCTTCAGCAAGAAGACATACAAGACGAAAGTTTATCCGACTTTGGAGATAACCACGTGCAGCAAGAAGCTTGCCCATCAAATTGCCGAGTTACTGATACAACAAAACTTCAGGGCGAAGCTGAGAGTCCACACGAGGGCAGGATTTAACCCTGAGTTTAAGGTCGCACTATACGGCCACAGAATGATAAGTAGGTGGTTGAATGAGATCGGGTTCTCAAATAGGAAGCATATTAATAAATTAGTTGCAACTAATTCTATACAGCCTAATACGCCGCAGTAGCTCAGCCCGGGAGTAGCGATCCGCTGAAGACGGATAGGTCGCAGGTTCAAATCCTGCCTGCGGCACTTCTTAAAATATGCAGCTGCCTGAGGGCTTCCTTCGGCTCAGCTCTGCGCCGCGTCCGCCCTTATCTGCCTGCTCGAGTGCATGCGCTTCAGCATGAGCAACGGCACGATGATGACCAGGGAAATTATCCCGCTCACGAGGAAGTATCCCCTGAAGTCGAAGCCGCTAAGGTATGCCTGCATCACCGGCAGGTTGCCCAGCCTGCCGAACATCAGGAATATCTCCCACAGCACCACGAGCATCGCGTGCTGGCTCCTCTTGAATACGTCGCCGTAAAGGGCGAACAGCATGTAGACCAATGCCCCCGATATCCCGGATATGACTGAGACGCCTACCAGCTCAGGTATGTTCTGCACGAAGGCCATCGCGATAAGCCACACCGCGCCGAGGACCAGGCCTATCACCATGAAGTTGACCCTGTGCCTCGCCACGCTCGACATCCTGCCAGCGGCCAGCGATATCGCCGCGAATATCAGCACCAGCACGGAGTCCACTATCCCCATCTTGAGGAACCCGCCCGTGAGCTTGTTGAGGAACAGCGGATATGCGACGAAGCTGAACGCCGAGGAGAAGCCGAACATGATTATTATCG
>JAGWGP010000068.1 GCA_028867285.1 Microcaldota archaeon
TGCCGCTAGTAAACTCCATATAGGAGAACAGCACCGAAGGGGCGAGCGCCATGAGGAACACAAGCAGCACTACCAGGGGCCTCGTCTCGAGCACGTTCCTTTTGATCAGCTTTGCGGTGTCCCTCAGGGATTCCTGGAGGCTATCTCTGTTCAGGACAATGTACAGCAGCAGGAAAACCGGCAGATACAGCACCGCCAGCACCTTCATGTACAGGAGCAGGGACAGCGACATCAGCGAGGCGAGAAGCGTCCAGGACGTCTTCCTCCTTATGAATATTATCAGCAGGGCAAGCGCGATAAGCGAGTAGGCCAGCATCGCCATGTCTGAATTGGTGGGCATCGCCCACACCAGAAGCACAGGGGACAGGGCCAGCACTATCGCCGAGAACGCTGACGCCATCCTGCTCTTGAACAGCAGCTGGGCCAGCACGAAGATCATGAACACCGAGAGCGCTGAGAGGAAGAGTCCTGCCCCGAACGCTGAGGTCTGGTGCACCCCGGCTATGGCGAACGCGATCGCGAGGTTGAACGACAGCCCGATCGGCTCGTGGAATATCTCCCCGGTATAGCACGCTGTGGGCGTGCCGTAGTCGCACATCCACGCCTGCCCCGAGTGGAGCAGGCTCTGCCCCATCGCCTGGTAGATCGCATCGTCGAAGAAGAGCAGCTGCGTCGGCTTCACCACCGACACCTCAACCGCCAGGAATGCGGCGACTATTATCAGCGCTAGGATCACTGCCCTCGCATCGATCCCGCTCTCCCTCAGCACAGCGAGGACCTGCCTCCTCCCTAGCACTATCCCTATGATCAGCCCTACGAGCGATATCGATATGCCCAGGGTATACATGTATTCCGATAGAGAGCCAGGGACCAATCAGACACCCGCCCTGTTGGTGACGAAAAGCCCGTTTATGAACATGTACTTCGTCTTCGTCACCTTCATCATGTAGAGCGCGTCCTCCGGGGTCATCACTATCGGGAAACCGTGGAGGTTGAAGCTCGTGTTGAGCACCATGCCGTATCCCGTCCTCTTCTTCATCTCCCTCAGGAGCTCTGCGTACAGGTGGTTCTCGCCGCCGACCATCTGCGGCCTCGCCGATCCGTCGACGTGCACCACCGACCTCGCATGGTCCTTCGCCTCGTCCTTCACGTAATACGCCGAGGTCATGAACTTGTCGTTGCCCTTGCCGTCGTAATCGAGTATCCTGCCAATGTCCTCCTGCAGCATGGAGGGCGCGAACGGCTGGTACCACTCCCTCCTCTTCACGTAGAGGTTGAGCTTCTCCTTCACGAACTCCGATGACGGGGAGGCGAGTATGCTCCTGTTGCCCAGCGCCCTGGGCCCGTACTCCATCCTTCCCTGGAACCACAGGAGATAATTGTCATCCGCTATCAGCTCCGCCGCGTGCGAGGCGATCTGGTGCTCGTTCTGCCGCTCTATGACGAGCGACCTGTCCTTCCTGAGCATCTTCTCGGTCTCATCGGTGCCGTACTCGTTGCCCAGGTACGGGGCGAAAGGATAGCTGGTTATCCCGTTGATCGTGTAGTTGACCTGCATCGCGGCGCCCAGCGCAATGCCGCCGTCGCCCATGTGCGGGAATACGCTCCAGTGCTTCAGCTGCTCCAGGCCCCTGACCCTCATGTTGGCCTTGACGTTGGCGAATATCCCGCCGGAGAATGAGACGTCTCCTATGCCGTACCTGTCCATCGCGTTGCTCGTGAACTTTATCAGCACGTTCTCCAGCACCTGCTGCGCCATATAGGCGAACTGCTCCCTCGGCATCTGCCACGCTATCCTCTTGAGCAGATCGTACTGGGCGCTCGGCCCGTACCTCGCTGTTATTGTGGTGCCCACCACGCTGAAGAAGTGCGCCAGCCTGTTCTCCTCATAGGGGAACGGATAGGAGTAATCCGCCATGGCCATCACCTTGCCCTCGTCCTCCAGCTCCCTCATCCCGACTATGTTGGTCACCTGCTCGTAGAATATTCCTATCGAATCCCTTGCCCTGATCTCGAGCTGCCTCTCCATCTTCCCCTTGTGGAGTATGCTCACGCTCCCCGAGAGCCCGTCACCGAGACCATCCATCGTTATGACGAGCTGCCTGTCGAACGGCGCCGTGAACGCTGCGGTGGCCGCGTGGGCGGTGTGGTGGTCGACGACGTGAAGCTTGAAGTTCCTGAATCCCATGCTCCTCAGGTCCCTGGCCACCACGTTCTTGCTTATGAACGTGTTCGAGGGGAGTATGCCCATCGAGGTGAGGTTGTACTTCAGCCTGTGCCTCGTGTCCTCGAGCCTCG
>JAGWGP010000069.1 GCA_028867285.1 Microcaldota archaeon
CTTGGCGTCATCTCCTGGCTCAGGTCGCTCTTCGGCAGGCACTGAGCTCTTTCGGGCAAACTTTTATTTCTTCCCACACCATAAATAGCGATAAAATTGAGGGGGCCCTTTTCAGAAAGCGGCATTCTGCACTCCGCCCTGCTGTTGGGCATAGTGTTCGCGGTGATCAGCATGCCCGTGAACCTCCCGGTGTTCCAGCAGGCCACCGCCCCCAGCACGAGCACAACATCGGCCGCAACCACCACCTCCGTTGCCACTACCACATCGCTTAACACGACCACCACGATAGCGGCGCCCGCCCTGTTCAACACCACATTCACACAATCGGGCCTGCCTGCCGGCGCCGTATTCCAGGTGACCCTCAACGGGACCCAGAAGAACTCGACCCCCACATCCGTAACTTTCACCACAGCTAACGGGATCTACAACTTCACCGTGGCCAATGCCCTCTATAATGGGGTGGCCCTCACGCCCAGCCCCATATCAGGTGCCGTCGCAGCCGGCGCCACAAAGTCCATCACATTCGCAGCGCAGACGACCTTCACGGAGAACGGGCTGCCGCTAAACATAGTGTGGAGCGTGACCTACGCGAACCAGACCGCGAGCGCGCTGACCCCTGCCAACATATCATTCAGCACAGGATACGGCACATACAGGGCCGGCATCCAGCAGCTCGCGGTGGGCGGCTTCAACTACACACCCCAGTACCCCACCGGAGTCCTCTCAGGATCCAGGACGACCATAACCTTCACTGCCAGCCCAGCCGCGCCCAACTCCACGAGCACGACCACCTCCTCCACA
This sequence comes from Microcaldota archaeon, assembly GCA_028867285.1. Taxonomy (GTDB): domain Archaea; phylum Micrarchaeota; class Micrarchaeia; order Micrarchaeales; family Micrarchaeaceae; genus JAGWFU01. Next base: position 802 of record JAGWGP010000069.1, read on the forward strand.
ATGCCATTCTCCAACGCCACCGCCGACACCGTAATATCCTATTATAATACGGAATCCGTCTCCGACCTCACATCGCAGCAGCTCAGCTCGGTAAATGCGCTCAACGTGACCCAGCTCAACTCGGCCCTCAGCACCGCAAGGGGCGTCAACACCACGGTGAACGGCTCCGTGATATACGTCGATTACGGCAACCTGACACAGAGATCCAAGCCGGTCAAGGCGGGCCAGCAGCTCTATTACCTCAGCAAGAAGGGGAAGAGGTCCATAGAGGTCCATCAGGTGGCCGTGAGGAAGGCCGTCCCCAAGCTCAGCATCAAGGTGGCCGGGGTCACGGTGGACCAGCCCGGGCAGACATACGTCATCCATTACCCCATAGTGAAGGGCAGGGGCAGCTACACTGTAAGCCCCTCGATATTCTCCTCGCTGGCGGCCAACAACACCGCGCAGTTCACCTTCACGGCGCAGGTCGGCGGGGAGGTGGTCGCGACCGGGGCCCTAAACTCCACCTCAATCTCGAGGGCTTTCAGCTACACCATCCCATCCAACAGGTCGTTCAGCCTCACTTTCGAGACGAATGGCAATGCCAACTACACCGCCGTAGACCCGAACGTGATAATCTACCCTACCGGCATAGTGAATTACTTCTCGATAACGCTCACCAATCCCTCGGCAACGGCCACCCCCGCGCCGTTCGATGCCAACTTCCTCATCGACAGCACGGACAACACCGTGTACGAGACCACGTCGGTCAACAACATCGAGTTCTTCGACGCGGGATACAACGTGCTGACCTCTTGGCTTGAGGGCAACATACTAAACGAGAACCAGAACGCGCTGACCAACCTCAACAGCGTTTTGCAAAATAAATACTGGGTGCAGCTGCCCAACGGCATACCCGGCAGCGGTTCCGTTACCATATACATTGGCTTCGCGGGCAACTTCGTGGGCGATTCCGGGAGCCTGGCGCAGAACATGCTCATGGACTGCGTCAACACCGGGGAGGCGCCGCAGATCAGCGTGCCATACGGCTCGTGCGACACCGGGGCCAACGTCTTCACCACATACTGGAACTTCCAGGGGAGCACGCTCCCCAGCGGCTGGGATAGGCAGGCGCTGGCCGTTAACGTACTCGTATCCAACGGTCTCAGGTTCTCGGGCAACCTCGCGGTGGTGAACAGCCTGCCCATGGCTATAAACCAGATAACGGAGGCAAAGATATGGCCCGCCATTGGCGTTCCGAAGAGCGAGCTCCCGGCAAACACCGCGGGAATGATGGTGGCCGCGGACTTCCCGGGCGGCGGCACCTCGGCGAACGCGGTAACCAAGTTCGGCCTCAGCCTGCCCACTGCTGGCAGGAGCGCGGGCCAGATGTTCAACGGCATATGGCTCTCCCTCGCCAGCGCGGTCAACAGCATCTCCGCAAGCAACGGCGTGCAG
>JAGWGP010000006.1 GCA_028867285.1 Microcaldota archaeon
GCTGGAGGCAACAGGCCCCAAGACGGTCTACTCGAGGGAGCTCGAGACGTCGGACAAGGAGGTCAGGGTCGAGAACGGCAACATACCGGTCATCAAGCTCGGCAACGGGCAGAGGATAAGGATCGACTGCAAGGCGGTGCTGGGCACAGGATTCAGGCACGGCAAGTTCCAGCCAGGTATCGTAACCTACGACAGCGCTGACGACAAGAACTTCAACTTTTACGTTGAGTCATTTGGCCAGATGCCACCCAAAGAAATCATTAATAAGGCATTCGCGAAAATAAAAGAGGAGATAAAGGAGATTGAAAAGCAGGCGAAGAAGCTATGATTCTGCGGGGGTGGCAGAGCATGGCCAAATGCGCAGGCCCGAGGCGCCTGTGCCTTTAGAGGCTACGTGGGTTCAAATCCCACCTCCCGCATAATACAGTGAAAAAGACGGTGAAAAGATGAAACTTAACATAGAGAAGACGAACATAAAGCAGTGGCTCTCCACTCTGGAGGAGGCGTCAAGGGGAGAGAGGTACGCCAAGCTCTGGAAGAAGCTCTACAGGCTGTCCGCGGTACCGGCGAGGAGGAGGCACAGCGTCAACCTCTACAAGATAAGCTCCAACACAAAGGAGGGCGACAACGTGATAGTGCCGGGCAAGGTGCTGTCCATAGGCCCGATTGAGCACAAGGTCACCATATCCGCTATCGAGTACTCGGGCACGGCGCTCAAGATGCTCAAGGAGGCGAACTGCAAGGTGGTCCCGCTCAAGGAGATGACCAAGGCGCAGAAGATCCAGGTAATAATATGAACGCTAACCAGAAGCAAGCAAGGCCATCGGCCCCGAAGAAGGTGCTCTACGACGCCAACGACAAGGTGCTCGGGAGGCTGGGCAGCGAGGTGGCGAAGAAGCTGCTCAACGGCGACGAGGTCGCCATAATAAACGCGCAGGGCGCGATAATAACGGGAGACAAGAGAATCATAATCAAGAGGTACAGGACCAGGCTCAACCTCCAGGAGAAGGAAAACCCGGAGCACTCGCCGTTCTGGCCGAGGAGGTCCGACCTGCTCGTGAAGAGGGTCATAAGGGGCATGCTCCCCTACAGGAAGCCGAGCGGCAAGAGCGCGTACAGGAGGCTGAGGGTCTACATGGGCGTGCCCGAGGCGTTCAAGGCGACGAAACCGATAGAGATAATAAGCAAAAATCCAAAGACCATATATTCAGGATACATAAAGGTGGGCCAGCTGTCCAAGCTGCTGGGCTACAACAGGGAATGATTCTAATGGCAAACGAGGCACAGGAGCAGGCACCAACCGCGCAGGCGCAGCAGGCCGAGGCGGCGAAGAAGCCTGTGGTCAAGAAGGCGAGGAAGCCCGCAAGGAAGGGCCCGAGGGTGGTTTTCGTGAAGAGCAAGAGGAAGGCCGCCATAGCCAGGGCATCGGTAAAGGAGGGCAAGGGCTCGATAAGGATCAACAGCTTTGACATTAACACGGTGGAGCCGAAGGAGCTGAGGAGGATAATGATGGAGCCTCTCACGGTCTCGGCGAACACCAAGTCCCTCTCCGACAGGGTTAACATAGACGTGAGCGTCGCCGGAGGCGGGATGAGCGCCCAGGCACAGGCTGTCAGGGGCGCTATAGCCAAGGGGATAGCCGCATTCTCCGAGGGCGATGACCTGAAGAGGGAGTTCATGCAGCACGACAGGTCCATGATCGTCGACGATTTCAGGCGAGTGGAGCCGAAGAAGTTCAAGGGGCCGAAGGCAAGGGCCAGGTTCCAGAAGTCCTACAGATGATGGTGAATTGATATGATGATGCCGGTCAGGTGCTTCAGTTGCGGCGCGGTCGTAGCCGACAAGTGGGAGGAGTACGACAGGAGGGCCAACAAGGAGAAGGAGCCGGCCGGCAAGGTGCTCGACGAGCTCGGGGTCAAGAGGTACTGCTGCAGGAGGATGTTCCTGAGCAACGTTGAGCTCATCGACGAGTTCGTACAGTTTGGAAGGAAATAAGAGTGATGTATTAAATAGATGATTGATGCTAATTGTAGCTACATGGGGCCGTAGGCTAGCCTGGTAGGCTTCCGGCATGGGGTGCCGGCGACCCGAGACGGCTACATTTGACAGCAAATATGGCCACGGGAATTCAAATCTCGGCGGCCCCACGGTGTTTAAGATGGCAGAAGAGCAATTGTTGGCGAACCAGAACGATTACCTAGAGGCTGGAATACACATAGCGACTAAGGTCAGGAGCCCGGGAATGAGCAGGTTCATCTACAAGATAAGGGACGACGGCCTGTACCTCCTGGACCTGAAGACCATCGACACGAGGATACTCACCGCCGCGAAGATGATAGCGAGGTACCAGCCTGAGGACATAGTGGTAACCGCATCGAGGATATACGCCATAGTCGCAGCCCAGAAGTTCGCAGAGATAATAAGCGCCAAGTTCATAAAGGGAAGGGTGACGCCCGGAGTGTTCACTAACCCGAACAGGCCCGACTTCATGGAGCCCAAGCTCATCGTCATAAGCGACTCGAGGAACGAGAAGCAGGCGATAAAGGAGGCGAGCAAGGTCAACATGCCGATAGTCGCGCTGAGCGACACCGACAACTCCACAAAGTTCATAGACATGATAATACCGTCGAACAACAGGGGAAGGAGGTCCCTGGCGTTCATCTACTTCCTGATGGCGAGGGAGGTGCTCAAGGCAAGGGGCGCAATCTCGACAAACGAGGAGTTCAAGTTCACGGTCTCGGACTTCGAGGCAAAGGTGGACACCACGAGGCAGCAGCAGGCCAGGCCCGAGGGCATGACCTCATACCAGCGCTGATCAGTCCCGCGCCCTCTTCTCAAGCTCCTTTAGGATAAGCCCCACTATAGCCTTGGCTATCTTCCTGTTCCTGGCGGTGTTGCCGAGTACCACGAGCTCTATGTCCTGGGTGAGCCACTGGTATCCCCTCGGGTTGTTGGCGCCCTTCAGCTGGATTTCCTTCTCGTCCATCATCCTGAACTCGTCCTCGACTTCTATCCCGTAGAGCCTGTTTATCTCCTCATCCGTGGTTGCGTCCACGTATGAGAGCGGGATAGAGCCGTCAGATACGATCCCCTTGAACAGAAGTAGGAGCTTCTTTGCGCGCGCGGGCGTCATGCCACCCTTCGCCACCGCCCTTTCTGCCGTCTTTATCGCCTTAAGTGCCTGTTTCGCGTTTGCCAATTGATCAACTCAGATTCCCACGTACACGAGCGCGGACGCGAGATATATCATTATCGCCACCGCCATCGCCCCGAGGCTTATGTTCCTCGATAGCCTGAAGAAGCCATCCATGTATCTCTTCCTCACATAGCCGAGCGCCATGAGCAGCAGCGCCACGTCTACTATCGCTATCGGCACGAGATACGCCAGATTGTAGGCGAAGGGCCTCCTGTAGAAGAACATGAATATGCTTATCGCGATGGCCTCTATGTAGAGCGTGAGCGCGAACCAGCCCGACCTCTCCCTGCCTATGTGGAATATCAGGTTCCTCGCCTTCCTCACCTTGAGGTCGCCCTTGTAATCCCTTATCATGCCATGGATCTCCCTCGCGAGCCCGCTGAGGAAGACGGTGAGCGAGATAAGCAGTATGTTGACGTTGAGCGTGCTAGCTGTTATGGCGTTGCCGTAGAGGAACGGTATCACCATAGAGAACGCGATGTAGACGTTGCCTAGCAGGAGCATGTTCTTCATGCGGTAGCTGTAAAGGAATGCCAACACGCTGAACGCCAGCGCTATGCCGAATGCCAGTACGTTTATGAACGCGCTGGCCAGGCAGCCTATCCCGAAGCTTATCATCGCTATGGCGAAGGCCTCCCTCTCCTTGAGCGCGCCCGAGACTAGCGGCCTCTCCGTCCTCCTGTTCTCCCTGTCCGTGTGCACGTCGAAGTAGTCGTTGATGGCGAATGAGCCCATGCTGACGAATATGGGGGTGATTATGCTCAGCGCGAGTATCTGGAGCTGCGGTATCCCCCCCGATATCAGCTCTGCAGCGACTACGGCTATCACGAGCATTATGCTGTGCTCCACCCTGGTGAGCCTGGCTATGGCAACTGCCCTGTTCATCATATCGTATTGCAATACAAGGAATAAATAGATAGGGGTGCCCACGATAGCCATTTAACCATTGCATTGCCAATAAAAGGGATGCACGGATCCGGGAGCGGGAAGGCGCAGTCCGCCATGGAGTATCTGATGACCTACGGCTGGGCGATACTTGTAATTGCGGTGGCGTTGACGATTCTTTACCAGATTGGAATATTCGGGGGAGGGTCCAACCTGCTCAGCACCTCGTGCATTGCAAACACCGGATACCTGTGTTCGGGCCTGCAGCTCAACACCACGGGGAACCTCATAGTCCAGTTCGCGCAGTCGACCGGGCAGACCATAACACTGACGGGGATATCCTGCACCAAGAACCTTTCATCGCCAGTGAGCGTGCAGTCCATTCAGCAGACACCTCTTGCCCCAGGGCAGAAGACATCGCTCACGTTCGGATGCCCGCTTAGCTCCAATGCACTGGGGACGAAGTTCAGCGGTTACCTGTGGGTACAGTACAACAGCCAGACGCAGAACGGCAACATGGCGGAGCTTGGCTCCGTTACTGCTGTAGCGTCGAGCTCACAACCCGTAAGCGCGTCAACGGCATTCGCTGCCACGTGCGGCGGCACCCTCACTGTTGTGAACGGCAATGACGTCTGCACATTCACCTCGAGTGGGACTTTCACAGTCACGGGCTCCAGCGGCAGCGTCGCTGTGCTTGTGGTCGGAGGAGGCGGCGGTGGCGGCTGGACCGAAGGGCCGTATTCAGGCGGAGGCGGCGCAGGAGGGGTCATAGAGAACGACAACTTTGCAGTGACGCCTCAAGCCTATCCGGTGACTGTCGGCGCAGGGGGCCCCGCGGGCACAGGGTTCCAAACGCCCCAGTATTCGGACGGAGGCAACAGCGTATTCAACAGCATAACCGCGATAGGCGGCGGCGGAGGCGCGTATGGCTACTGTTGTACCTATGGCGTGGGCAGCGGGGCGTCAGGCGGGTCCGGCGGTGGGGGCGGCAGCATTAATGAAGGATCAGGAGGCGGCAACGGGGGCTCCGGCACTGCGGGCCAGGGCAACAACGGGGGCTACGGCGGCAGCCCAGGCGGAGGAGGAGGCGGCGGCGCAGGCGGCGTCGGAGGGCCTGGGGCAAGCGGCAACGGCGGCGCGGGCCAGGCGAGCAGCATCTCCGGTAGCTTGAACTATTATGGCGGCGGCGGCGCTGGCGGACCTGCGGGTTCCGGAGGGCAAGGCGGAGGCGGCAACGGAAACGGACAAAGCGGAGTAAACGGCAAAGGCGGAGGAGGCGGCGGCGATTCCAATGGCGGCTCTGGTGTGGTCATAATCGCCTGGAACGCCTTGGGCAACGGGGCTCCTTAGGGCTAGAGGATTTTTGCCCCTTCCGTTGTGACCAGTATATCGTCCTCTATCCTTACACCACCGAATCCCACCACATATATCCCTGGCTCGTTGGTGATGATCATCCCTGGCCTCAGTTTCTCCTTGTATCCCGGTGCGAAGCCTATGCCCCCGTCGTGGACATCTATCCCCAACGAGTGGCCTAGGGCGTGGGTGAACTTCCCCTTGTAGGTGCCCTTTGCGGCCGAGTTTATGTAATCGCCGGCAACCCTGTGCACATCGCCCGCAACTGCACCCACCCTTATCCTTGCAGTGGCCATCTCCTGCGCCCTTTTCACTATCCCGTAGATCTCCGCCATCTTCTTGTACTTGGCGCTCTTCCTGTCCGGCTTGAAGATCAGGGTCCTTGTGACGTCGGAGCAATAGTTGTTGTACCTGGCTCCCACATCCATGAGCACAAGGCTGTTTGGCACGAGCCTGGTGCCATCCGGCATGTGGTGCGGCAGAGCTGTGTTGCTGCCGAAGGACACTATGCTCGGGAACGATGGCGAATCCGCGCCCTTGCTCATCATCAGATACGCTATCTTGGCCGCAATCTCCTTCTCCGTGACCCCGGGCTTGAGGTGCCTTGGTATCTCTCTCAGCGCAGATTTTATTATCCTGTTGGCGATGCTTATGCTGCGCACCTCTTCAGCGTCCTTTATCACCCTTGCCTTTGTGAATGCATCAGAGACGTCCACTAATCGCCTCGCCCCGGAGGCCTTCTTCAGCCTCCTTGCGAAGTCCATCGGGATAAAATCCCCGTTTACCCCAACCACCTTCCCCTTCAGCAGCCTCTTCAGCGCACGCCTTATCTCCTCCCTTGTCTGCCACTTCACTACCCTGACGCCCCTCGGGCTGTTCTCCTTGGCTATCTCGTAATCCAGCACATTGACCAGCACCGTGACCCTCCTCCTGTCAGCCACGAGCATGTATCCCTCCAGTGTCGCTGCCGGCAGGCCCGTGAGGTAAAGGAAGTTGCTGTCCGTGTAATTCGTGTTGGCCAGGAGTATCGCGCCCACCTTGGCGTTGTCAAACACCCTCCCGAGCCTCGCCGATACGTTGACCATTATCCCACGAAACGGATTGGCAATCAAGATATAAAAGCACTAGCTGAGAAATCCTGATGGGTGCCTGGGTGGAGAGGGCGGAGATGATAAAGGAGCTCAACACTCTAGCCCCAGCAGTGAAGAGGTCCGACATAGTCTACAGGCACATGCGCGACCCCGCGCTGCTCAGGTACTACTACAGCGCAAAGACGATGAAGCTGCTTGACAGGATGGACCTCTCGGGGAGCGCGCCAACCGACATATTCATAGGGAGGTTCGGATACCCGAAGGTGAGCATAGGGCCCCTAGTGCCGCCGGAGTTCGGCGATACCTCGATACTCGGCATGCCCGAGAGGTGGAGGCACATGTCAATAGAGGACGTGGTGAACATGCGCTCCAGGCTGGTGAGGGGCATGCACACCACAAACATCCACGATGTGGAGAAGGGAAGGATGGAGGAGCTCGTGAGGGACCTCGCCATCGCCGAGAGGCCCGCCGAGACGGAGATGAACTTCGCCAAGAGGCCCAGGATGAGCGTGACCATGCTGGACGAGGTGCAGCCCTTCGGGCCCAGCGCAAAGATGAGCAGCATGGAGGTGCACAACGTCAAGGCCGACAGGAAGATCGAGAGCAGGTACACCGACACCGATGCCACCGCCAAGACCTCGATGATAGAGCTGTACGAGAGGGGGGTGCCTGTGTCCAAGATAATGAAGGGGCTCTCGGCCGGCCTTTTCGGCATGGGCGCTAACAGGAAGTTCGTACCGACCAGATGGAGCATAACCGCGGTGGATGACACGCTCGGCAAGGCAAACCTCGAGGAGGTTAAGGGCTACGAGTCGCTCGACTCGATACAGGCGTACTACCATGTCTCGCTCGACAACAGGTGGCTCATCTTCCTCATCCCCGGCGGCTGGCAGTACGAGTCCATAGAGGCATGGTATCCCAAGACCGTTTGGAACGAGAACGGCGTCGACATATCGATATACGGCTCGTACGAGGGCTACAACGGAAGGAAGACCTACGCCGAGATAGGCGGGTGCTACTACTCAGGAAGACTGGCGATAACCGAGAAGATGAAGATGCTGCAGAGGCAGGGAATGGCGCTCATACTGAGGGAGGTCCACGACGGCTACATAATGCCAGTCGGCGTGTGGAACGTGAGGGAGCACGTCAGGGACACACTGCAGGTGAGGCCCGACATACTGCACACGGTCACGGACATGCTGAACTATGCTCAGGCAAGGCTGGAGATAGGCGCCAAGGAGTGGATAAGGAACAGCCGCATGCTCAGGGACCTGCTCAGCCAGAGGAGGATAGCCGAGTATGTGGCAACGGTCTAGCCGCCTATGCTTGCCCAAAGCCTGTTGAAGTGCTCCTCAAGCTGCTCTCTCTTCTTCCCGTCCCGTATTATCTGGATGTGCTCTATGTTCTTGTGCATCCCGCCGAACGTGAGGTTGGCGCTGCCTATTATCGCCTCCCTGTCGGTTATGTAGAGCTTCTCGTGGACGAACTTGTCCCTCGACACCTTCAGCTGGAAGTTCGCCCTTGTCTTTCTGTAGGTGAGATAAGTCAGCCCTACAAACAGCAGCACGATGGCGAGCAGGGGGTAGATGAGGTAGCCGAAATTGAAGTAGACGGCGAACGCGGTTATTATCGAGAAATAAGCGACCGGTTTCAGATACCTCTTCATAGCGCCGATCTCAGGTATCCCCTTGAGCACAGAGTTCTCGTACTCGAGCGAGGACTGCGATGTTACCACGTAGACCCTCTTCCTCCTGGCCTCGCTGATCAGCAGCTTGGCGTAGCCGTTGCTGATGTACGGCGAGACAACGAGGAGCTTTCCGCCTTCAGATTTTATCAGCTTGTCGACGAACCTGTACGAGCTGTCGCCGCTGTACTGTTCGTCTCCCTTCTCCCAGAACATGGTGGTATATCGGATGAAAAATAGATAAGGCTTTCAACCCAGCTTTACTATGCCTATCCTGACGCCGACGCCCTCTATCTCGAGCTCCCTTATCTCCGCATCCGCAGGCATATTCTCGGCAAGCTTAATCGCCCTGGACCTCGTTATCCTCTTCACCTGCTCCATGTTCCTCTCGAGCGACTTGGCGAAGCTCTCGTTCGCCGACACCGTGAGCCTTATGGCGTCCTTCCTCGTCAGGCCCATCTCCTTCCTGGCCATCTGCACCCTCCTTATCAGCTCCCTGGCAATCAGCTCGTCCCTCAGCTCCTCGGTGAGCTGGGAGTCTATGTCCACGTAAAGAGTGTTGCCCCCGACCTTCACCGCAACGCCGTTTGCGGCCCCCGCCTTCTCCACAAGAGTATAATGTTCGGGTCTTATCTCGAACGGCCCCTTATCCGTATGCAGCGTGTAATGCCCGTGGCTCGTTATTTGGGCATCCAGCTCGTTGGCGTCGACCCTTGCCAGCTCCTGCGCCACTGCCTGCGCCGCAGCCTTGAAAGAAGGGCCAAGCCTGCCGAAAACGGGTTTCACCTCCCTCTCCGCGCCCTTGCCCTTGCTCACGCGCACGTGCTTCGCGTTGGTGTACATCCCGATGAGCGGCGATGCCCTCTCTATGGCGCTCACTACCTGGTCCTCAGAGGCCTCGACCGTTATCTCCCTGAGCGGTGCCCTGAGTTTGACGTTCTTCTGCTCCCTGAGGTTGAGCACCGCCTTCGATACCGCCTCCAGTATCCTGAACTCCCCCTCGAGCTGCGGGTCTATTATCGCCTTGGAGCTCCTGGGCCACCTCTCCATGAATATGCTGCCCCCGTCGGTGGCGAAGAGCTCGCCGTATATGCTCTCGCTCACGAACGGCATTATGGGCGCGGTGAGGAGTAGGACGTTGCGCAGCACGTAGGCCGTCACTACCGAGATCCTCTTCAGCTGGCTCCTGCCAGCCTCCTCAGCCCTCTGCTTGGCGAACTTCAGGTAGAACCTGCTGAGGTCCTCCAGTATGAAGTCCCTTATCTCCGTAACCGCATCGTCGACAAAATAGTTGTCTAGGTTCTTGGTGGCGGAGTCGATGAGCGTGTTGAGCCTGGAGACTATCCAGAGCTCCTCCTTCTCCAGCTTCGAGATCGGGGGCTTCCTCGGCACCCTTATGTCGTTGCCCGATATCGCCGCGAACTCCTTCACCAGCTCTGCTATGTTGTAAAGCGTTATTATGTTGCTGTCCGCCTCGGTCAGCTCCTGCCTCTTCAGCTTCAGCTCGAGCCATCTGGGGTGGCTTGCGTTCCAGAGCCTGAAGCCGTCTGCCGACACTATCCCGAGCAGCTCAGCCGTGGATACCGTGTTGCCCAGGTGCCTATGCATCTCCTGCCCCAGCTCGTCCTTTATCATCCCGCCGATGTTGACCCTCTTGTACGAGCCCTTGCCGTATGCGGCGACGCTGGTCCTGAGCAGCGCCGTGAACCATCCCCTTATCTGGTCCCTGCTCTCGGTTATCCAATCGGCCGGGAACAGGCCCTTGAACTCCTCCTCGCTCAGGCTCGCGGTGTGGGCTATGCCGGAGTCGTACCAGACGTCAAATATGTCCTTCACCCTGTGCATGGTTCCGCCGCACTTGGCGCACTTTATCGTTATCTTGTCAACGTAAGGCCTGTGCAGGTCCTTCGGGCTCTCGCCTAGCCCTGCCCTGTCCATAAGCTCCCTTATCGAGCCCATCACCTCCATCTCCTTGCACGAGTCGCACACCCATATCGGTATCGGAGCCCCCCAATATCTCTGCCTCGATATGCACCAGTCCGGGGAGCTCTCTATCGCCTCGTCAAGCCATAGCTTGCCCTCCTCCGGATGCCATATCACCTTGGAGTTCGCCTTGAGCATCTTCTTCTTTATCTTCTGGACGTTTATGAACCACTGGGCAGTGGAAAGCGTTATCAGCTTGCTGTGGCACCTCCAGCAGTGGGGGTAGCTGTGGGTCACGGAGCCCTCTAACATCAGGCTCCTGTTCTCCCTCAGCGCCCTCAGCACCGCCCTGTTGGCGTCCTCAGGCACGCCCATCCCTGCGAACGTTCCAGCCTCCTCGGTGTAAGCGGCATGCAGGTCTACCGGCGAGAAGATGGGCAGCTTGTTCTGCTTCCCGAGCCTGTAGTCCTCGAGCCCGTGGCCCGGAGCCACGTGAAGCAGGCCAGTGCCCTCGTTTATCGAGACGAAGCTCGCACTGCCAACTACCCTGTGGTACTTCGCTAGCGCCTTCTGCTTGGGTATCTGCTCCGCCAGCGGGCTGGTGTATAGCGTGCCGATTAGCTCGCTGCCGTAGAACTCCTTCTTTATCACCAGGTTCGTGTTCGTTGCCGCAGCGAACTGGTCCAATCTCTCCTTGGCTACCACGTAGTCCTCGCCCTCCCCTACGGTGAGCACGTAAAGCTGCTCCGGGTTGACCGCTATCGCAACGTTGGCAGGGAGGGTCCATGGCGTGGTAGTCCATATGACCAGGTAGGCGTTGCCATTGAGCTCCACCTTGGCGTTGGCGGTGCTGGCTACCCTGAACTTGACGAATATCGACGGGTCGGTCTGGTTCTCGTACTCGAGCTCCGGCCCCTGGGCCGAGAGCACGGTCTCGCACCTCTTGCAGTAAGATAGGGGCTGCAGCTCCCTGTATAGCAGATGCTTGTCGTGCATCGCCTTGAATATCTTCCAACCCTTCTCTATGTACTCGTTCCTGTATGGTATGTACACGGTATCGAAATCGAGCGACGAGCCGAACCTCCTGAAGGCGCTGATCGCCCCCTTTGCCTGCTCGTTCGCGTAGTCCTTGCAGGCGTTGATGAAGTTCTCTATCCCTATCCTGCTCTCTATCTCGCCCTTGTTGTTTATGCCGAGCTTCTTCTCCACCTTGACCTCTATCGGAAGCCCGTGCACGTCGAATCCAGCCCTGTCGTGGACCCTGAATCCCCTCAGGCGCTTGTACCTGAGTATGATGTCCTTTGTGGTCTCGACCCACACGTGGTGCGCAGCGAGCTCGCCCGTAACGTACGGCGGCCCGTCAAGGAAAAAGAATTTCTTGCCTGAAGAGTTGAGCTCCCTTACCTTCCTGTCCGTCCCGTTCTCCTCCCAATACCTCAGCACCGCTTCCTCTTTTTGCTTGAGGTCGGGCATAGGTACACCCGGCAGAGGCACTACTGGGCCTCGACGCTCCTTACCTCAGTCCTCGCGTTCTTGAAGGCGCTTCTCCTCTTCATGTTGCTCCAGCAGTCCTTGCATATGACCAGCCTGGTGGTCTTGTTGAACCTCCCGGAGCTCTTTACGCAGTTGAAGCATATTACCCTGTTGCAGTAGCTGCACTTCTCGTTCTTGAATATCTCGTTCTTGCACCTTTCGCATACCATTGTTGCCATCTTTGCACCGCAATGAATGAATATAAATTGATACAGGTCAATTATATAGCTGCCCTATACAATCAGACAGGTATTATTTATGCGCGTATCTATAAAAACCTATGGCTGCACCCTCAACCGGGCGGACAGCGACATAATAGGCTCCGTGATACGCGATGCGGGCAACTCGCTGTCGGGCCCCGCGGACTCGGACGTGGTTCTGGTCAACACCTGCACGGTGAAGAGCGCCACGTCGCAGAAGATACTTTACTATCTGAGCAACCTCGAGAGGCAGGGCAAGAGGGTTGTGGTCTCGGGCTGCATGGCCGGCGCAAACAGGGACCTCATAGAGAGATACGCCCCCAGCGCCAGCATAGTCACCAACCAGAACATATCCCGCATAAACGAGGCGGTGGAGGCGGCAATGGGGGGCAACAGGGTGGTCCTGGATGCCTCTTCAAGGGAGGAGAGGCTTGCGCTTCTCAGCCCAATCGGCGGCGCTGTGGCAAGGATACCCGTCAGTGACGGATGCCTGAGCAGCTGCGGATTCTGCGAGACCCGCTTTGCAAGGGGGCCGCTCCACAGCTTCAAGGAGGAGACCATACTGAGGGCTATCGAGCAGAGCGCCAGGGCAGGGGCCAGGGAGATACAGCTCACATCACAGGACATGGGCGCGTACGGGCTGGACAGGAAGACCAACGTGGCGGAACTGATGGAGAGGATAATGCTCATCGACGGCGATTTCAGGGTGAGGGTGGGGATGCTCAACCCAGAGCACCTGCACAGGTACCTCGACAGGCTGATCGGTGCCATGCAGGGCGGCAGGTTCTACAGGTTCCTGCACCTTCCCGTTCAGTCCGGGAGCGACAGGGTGCTCAGGGAGATGGGGAGGAAGCACACGACGGCACAGTTCGAGTCCATGGTTGCTGAGATAAGGGCCAAGCTCCCCGGGATAACCATAGAGACCGACATGATAGTCGGGTATCCCACCGAGACCGACGCCGATTTCAGGGAGAGCCTGGAGATGCTGAAGAGGGTGAGGCCGGAGGTCACCAACGTGTCCAGGTTCGGCGCAAGGCCGCACGCATCGGCATCCAGGCTGGCGCAGCACAATCACGACGTGGTAAACGGGAGGAGCACGGTGATGGCCAGGACAGTGAGGTCCATACAGCACGAGATCAACGACCCGTACGTTGGGCGGACATTCAGCGCGTTGATGACTGAGGAGACACCAAGGTCTCTCAACGGCAGGACCGACAGCTACAAGCAGGTGGTAATCCCGGTATCCGAGCGGCTGAGGATAGGTGACATCGCTAACGTTAAGATAAGTTCGGCATCAGCAAACGCGCTTTACGGCAGCGTAGCGCAGTGATTGTATGTACTCGAGCGAGATAACCGGCTTCCTTGCGAAGAAGGGCATAGCTGTGGGGGACAAGGTGAGGATACGCTCGGACGACCTGGACGTAGAGGGGGAGATAATGCCCAAGACCGAGGTAGGCGCATCCGACACCATAGTGATCAAGCTGGACAACGGCTACAACATAGGGATAGCATACACCAGCGACCTCGAGGTGTCGCTGCTCGGCAAGAGGAAGGGCAAGATAGAGTTCCCGAGGGCCAAGCTCAGGCCGAACAAGGCGCTTCCCTCGGTGGAGCTGATATACACCGGCGGCACCATAGGCAGCAAGGTGGACTACAAGACCGGCGGGGTATACATGCTCACCAAGCCGGAGGAGCTGCTCTACGAGGTCCCGGAGGTCTCGGAGATAGCCAACATATCGATAAGCAACCTCTTCAACATAGCGAGCGAGGACATGTCCTATCACGAGTGGCAGAAGATGGCCGAGGAGGTGGCCAAGGCGCTCAACAAGGGCGCAAGGGGCGCGGTGGTCACCATCGGCACTGACACCATGCACTACGCATCAGCGGCACTGAGCTTCATGCTCAAGAACCTCAACGCGCCGGTCGCGCTCACAGGCGCTCAAAGGAGCAGCGACAGGGGATCGAGCGACGCGTTCTTCAACCTCAAGGCGGCCACCAAGATCGCAGCGGCATCGGACATCGCCGAGGTCGGCATCTGCATGCACAGCTCCAGCTCCGACGACAGATGCCACTTCATAAGGGGGACCCACGCAAGGAAGATGCACACATCGAGGAGGGACGCCTTCAGGCCGATAAACAACCGGCCCATAGCTTCGGTGGACCAGAAGCTCGCGATAAAATATGTTGGGGATTATAATAGGATGAGCCCCGAATCAGGACAGAAGGTGGAGGCCATGACCAAGTTCGACGGCAAGGTCGCAATGGTATTCATACACCCGAACTCGGACCCCGAGATCATAGACTTCCACGTGAGCAGGGCTTGCAAGGGCATCATACTCGCAGGGACCGGGCTGGGCCATGCGCCCGTGTCGACGATACACGACAATCTCAACTGGCTGAACGCGATAAAGTCCGCCGCTGACAACGGCGTCATAATCGGGATGGCATCGCAGTGCATATACGGCAGGGTGAACCCCAATGTCTACAGGAACCTCAGGATACTGAGCACGAGCGGTGTTGTGTACTGCGAGGACATGACCCCCGAGACCGCTTACGTGAAGCTGGGCTGGCTGCTGGGCAACTACAGCGCGGAGAGGGCGAGGGGCATGCTCAGCAAGAACGTCAGGGGAGAGATAACCAAGAGGTTGGAGTTCGACGAGAACTTCCTAGTTTAGCTGGTTTTGATGGATGCGCAAGCCGGAAAGGGAAGGGAACACTACAAGCGGATAGGCTTCATGTGCGGCCTGGAGATACACCAGAGGCTCTCCACCAGGGAGAAGCTGTTCTGCAGCTGCCCGACCACGATATTGGGCAAGGGGGCAACGCCGTCGTCCCACATAAGCAGGTACCAGCGCGCGGTCGCTGGGGAGCTCGGTGCCATGGACGTGTCGGCACAGTTCGAGGAGCTGAGGAACAGGGAGTTCACCTACAACATCTACGATACCAACGCGTGCCTTGTGGAGATAGACGAGGAGCCTCCGCACGAGCCCAACCGGGAGGCACTCGAGGCGGCGCTCTCGTTCGCCTCCGCGCTAAAGATGAGGATCGTCAACGAGCTGCAGCCAATGAGGAAGGCGGTGGTCGACGGCAGCGACCCCAGCGCGTTCCAGAGGTCCATGCTCATCGCCCTTGGCGGCTCCATAGAGGTTGAGGGCATAAGGGTCAACATACCATCGATGTTCCTGGAGGAGGAGTCGAGCGGCATAGTCGAGTCAACCGAGCGCGGCATAACCTACAACACCGACAGGCTGGGTGTGCCCCTGGTGGAGATAGACACCGACCCGTACATACCTGATCCAGCCACAGCCAAGCGGGTCGCCCTGCACATAGGGACCATGCTCAGGATATCCGGCAAGGTGCAGAGGGGTATCGGCTCGATAAGGCAGGACGTCAACGTCTCGATAAAGGGGGGCAACAGGGTGGAGATAAAGGGGGTCCAGGACCTCGACCTTATCGACAGCTTCCTCGAGAACGAGATACTAAGGCAGCAGAACCTGATCGAGATAAAGAAGAGGTTGGAGCTGGCGAGGGCCCAGGTGATGGAGCCAGCCGACCTGACCCACGTGTTCAAGTCCACCAAGGTCGAGATAATACAAAGGAACAGTGGCGTCGTGCTCGGGTTCGGGCTCAAGGGGTTCAAGGGATTGCTAGGGTTCGAGATAAACCCGAAGAAGAGGCTTGGGACCGAGATAAGCGACTACGCCAAGATGGCCGGTGTCAAGGGCATAATACACAGCGACGAGGACCTGCAGAAGTACGGCTTCAGCGACGCGGAGCTGGTCGAGATCAGGAAATCTCTCGACATATCCGATGAGGACTCGTTCATACTGGTCGCAGGCGAGAAGGAGAAGGCAGAAGCGGCGGTCAAGCTCGCCCACTCGCGCGCGAGGTCAGCTTTCGACGGGGTGCTTAAGGAGACTAGGGTTGCAAACGACACTGTCCTGTGCACCACCAAGTTCATGAGGCCGCTCCCCACAGGGTCGAGGATGTATCCCGAGACCGACGTGAAGCCCATACCCGTGACCAGGGAGATGCTCGAGGAGGCCATGGCCGATGCGCCCGACACAACCAGGGAGATGGCGAACCTGGAGGCCAAGCTGCACAACAAGCAGCTGGCGTCGCAGCTGCTGCTCTCGCCAAAGCTGCAGCTCTTCAAGGATATTGTCTCCTCCACAAGCGCGGACCCCTCCTTCGTGGCCAACACGCTTATCCAGAAGTTCACCGAACTCAGGAGGCAGGGCCTAAGCGTGGACGAGATATCCGACGAGAGGCTGAAGGATGCCTTCCAGGCCTATGCCGACGGCGAGATAACCAAGCAGGCCATAGACGAAATACTCAAGGAGCTATCAAGGGCGGATTCGGACGTGAAGAAACTGGTGGCCAGGCTGTCGCTTGAGAGGATAACGGGCAAGGCGCTCAAGAAGATCATCGACTCCGAGAAGGGCAAGAGCAAGGAGGAGATAAGGAGGTCCATAATGTCGAGCTACAGGCTCAGGGTGGACGGGGCCGAGCTCAACTCACTTCTGCAGTGAGCGCATCGCCTCCTTGATCGCTGCGAGCGGGGCGTCCGTCTTTATGCAGGATTTCTCCATGTGGGTCTGCGCAGCAGAGTATCCCCTCTTTCTCAGCGCCTCGGCGATGCGTGCGGGGCTCACCGCGCTCATCGACATCTTCCTTGTGAGCCTGGGTATCGAGTGGTAGAACGGGACATCGGGCTCGCCGGCCAGCGTCTCGATGAACCTCAGCTCCGCCTTGTCATCGACGTTGCCCTCGAAATATTTTTTGATCGTGCCTACAGCCCCGCTGTCGTAAATGCTGCCTGTCCACATCTTCCCCGCGATCTCGTATCTTGATTTGCACAGCGGGCAGTCGGAATTATAGGCGAAGAAGCCGGCCTTGCACTCCATGTTGGTGCAGTTGTTGCAGTAGTATAGATGCCCCAGGCTCTCAACGGAGGACGATGCCCTCTCCGCACCGTGCTCCATCCGTATCATTATCCTCATGTAGTGGAGGTAGGAGAAGGCGAGCAGCACCCTTACCCCGAACCCGAACTGGGCCGCTACCCTCGCCACGTACCCTATGAGGATCCTGACCCCGGCCTCGTGGCACAGCTCGTTGTGCATCGGCCTAGCGTCGTATATCCTTATGCACGCCTTGTGCTGCGCGCCGCAAAGCACCGCGGTGTCCGTGCCGGTTATCATCATGTAGGTGCCGTCCCTCGCCAGCTTCATCAGGTCGAAGATGTTTGGCGCAGCACCCCCAAACGGGTCCAGGTCTATGAAGTTGAACTTCTCGTCAGTCGTGTTCGCGAACTCCTGTATGCTCTTGTTCAGAACTGTCGCCTTGAGCTTGTTGGCCTTGACGTTCTTCGCAAGGACCTTGTAGGCCTTCTTGTTTATGTCGAGCAGCGTCACCCTCTTGGCGCTGGTCTCAAGGCCGTACCTTATGCCCCTTATCCCGGTCGCGGCAGTGGCGTCAAGGAGCGAGTCCCCCTTCTTGCCGAACGCCTTGACGAACCCGACGCTGATGTCCCTGGACAGCCTCGCCTCCGGGTTGAGGAACGCATCGCTCCCGGTGGTTATCCTAGCCTTTCCCTCCTTGTACAAAACATCACTCCTTAAGTATCAGGCCCGTTATGCTCCTCACCGCGTCGAGAAGGCCGTGGGCGTAGCTTATGCACGAGAACGAGGTGAACAGGTCGCCCTTGTCAAGGTAGCTCCTCGAGTCCTTCGCGTACAGCTTGGACATCTCCACAACCCTCACCAGCTCCCTCTCCTCGGTCTTTACCGTCTTCACCGCGTCGTCGAACATCCTTATGTCCTTCTCTATCCTCCCTATCACGCTCTCCCTGTCGTCTTGCATACGATCACTGCAGCCATAATCTATTGCTTGCGCTATGTTTTTATAGCTTGGGCGAGATGGTATAAACCGATAGAATGGCCGAACTCTGGACCGACTTCACCGATGCGATAATAAGCGGCATAGACGCAGGAGCGAAGCCCGGGGACAAGATCACGCTCAGGGAGCTGCTGACCGATCCCGCCAAGTTCGCCAAGGAGCCGGACATACAGAACAAGATCAAGAACATGAAGGAGGCCTCCGACGGCTACGTGGACCAGCGCATCAAGGAGATGTCAAGCGCGGAGAAGGCGCTCGAGGACTCCGTGGCCAAGGCCGACACGCTGTCCGCGCAGCTGGGCCAGAGCATATCAGTCAAGGCGATGCAGAACAAGGTGCCCATGATAAAGCCCGTCGCCGTGGACAGGGACCTCACCAGGGAGGAGAGGATACTCATCAACGCCATCGACACCAACGTCAACGCGCTAATAGACAAGCTGGTCTCCAACTCAACCATGGTCGCCGACTTCAGCACCAGCTACAAGAACTACAGGATCGGCGAATGGCTGTTCAGCGGCCCGAAGAACTACGTGCTCTCCGTCTACCTTGAGAGGAACGAGCTTCTCCTGATGCAGGGCAGCAGGGCGGAGATAGACGCGCTCCTCGATGCTGCGGCCAACTTCGTAAGGGGGTTGTAGCATACCCAAGCTGATCATAGCCGTTACCGGCACGCCCGCAACAGGGAAGAGCACGTTCGCAAAGAGGCTGGCCTCCAGGCTCAGGTCCTCCGGGATC
This sequence comes from Microcaldota archaeon, assembly GCA_028867285.1. Taxonomy (GTDB): domain Archaea; phylum Micrarchaeota; class Micrarchaeia; order Micrarchaeales; family Micrarchaeaceae; genus JAGWFU01. The sequence continues at coordinate 18,499 of JAGWGP010000006.1, forward strand.
GATGCGACGCTGATAGAGATAAACGACCTTGTGCACGGGCACGGGCTGTTCTCCGGCACCGACTCAAGCGGCGCAAAGATCGTAGTTATAAAATCCCTGGATAAGAGGCTTGCATCAGAGATGAAACTGGCCGGTGGCGTAGCCATAGTGGTGGGCCATCTGGTGCCAGAGCTGCACATCGGGCAGAAGATAACCGTGGTGACCAGGTCGGACCTTCAGGCTCTCGAGCGCAGGATGAGGGCCAGGAGATACGGGAGGGAGAAGATCAGGGAGAACCTGATATCCGAGGCAGTTGACTACTGCGGAATCAACTCCGCAAAGAAAGGGGTTGAGCAGTATCAAGTGGAGAGCGCCGCAGAGAAGGACGCGGTCACCGGCTACATACTTGGGCTCGCAAGCGGAAGGAAGCCGAAAAGGCCCAAGAGCATCGAGCACCGCAAGCTGGGCCAGCTTGTTCACATGATAGACAAGGGCAACAGGTACGGATTCTGAGCTAGAGGCTCATCCTCTCCAGATACCCCTGGTATACGAGCTTCGCCATCTCCTCCGGCAGCTTCCCAACATAGAGCCTTGCGGTCTTCCTGTCCAGGGTCGAGGGCAGCATCATCTTCTTATCCGAGATTATCGATCTCATGAGCTCTTCAGGGGTCGAGTACCTTGCCCTCTCTATGGCGTAGATCCTGTCGCCCATGAAAGAAATGCCCAGCGCATCCTTGTGCGCCTTGATGAACGCGTCAACGGACTTGCCCATCGATACCGAAGGCCCCCTGACTATCGTGGACGAGAGCTTCTGGTTGCTGATGAATAAGACTATCAGCCCGTCCCTCCCCCTTATGTTGTTGAACGCGAGTATCTTGCTGAACCCTGCGCTATCGAGCAGCTCGCCCACCCTCATGCCTAGCTTCTTCAGCTGCTGCCAGGTTATGTCCTCCGCTATCTCGGGCAGCCTGAAGAGGAGCACGTAGGGCATTGCGCCAAGCTCCTTTGCTATCGCGTTTATCTTGGCCGCTGAATTCACGTCAGAGTACCCCTTTGCGAAGAACGATTCCCTTGTGGGCTTCGCCATCAATCCCCTCGATATCAGCATGGCCCTTGCCAGCGATTCCTCCGAAACGCTCGCAGCCACGTTCCTGTCGCTGTCCGTGGGGTCTATAACTATGAAGCCCTTGGGGAACTTCTTGACGAGCCTGTCCGCCTCCTTGCCGCTCCCGGTCATGCGCTCTCCGCTCAGCACGTCAATCACGGTGGGCAGCCTGAGCCTCGACAGCTCGAGCACAACGTTGTTGAACGATCCGTAGTGGTAGACGAGCAGCTCGCAGAGGTATCCCGAGAACCCCTCCACCCTGGCCTCCGCCCCGTATATGTTGTGGGACTTGAAGAACGTCTTGAGCACTCGGACCTGGTCCCTCTGCGCCTCCTTCATGTTGTCGTTCACGAACTTGTTGTGGAGTTGCGTCCTGTCCACTGCGGTGCCCATGTCCCTCGCATTGCTTATCTTGTAGGCTGGCACTATGTCCGCGTTTATGCCTGCGTCCGCGAACATTATCCTTGTGTATGGATGCTCAGCGTACTTGACGATGTATCTCTCGTTCCTCCCCTTGTCCACTATCGATTTGCCTATCTGGAGCCCCTTCCTCTCTATCTGCTCCTTGGTCATGGTCTTGGGGAAGAGCAGGAATATGTCTATGTCTGAGTTGCCCCTCACGTTCGTGCCCCTTGCGACCGAGCCCGCGAGCAGAATCTCCACGTTCTTCGGGGCCGCTCTCTTCAGCCTCCCCATTATCTCGTTTATCATGCGCTTTGCGACGTCCGCCTCCCTTGGCGTGGGCTTGACGTCCCTGAGCACTGCAGACGCCAGCGCGTCAAGCCTTTTGGCGACACCCTTCGGCAGCTCCGCACCCTCCGTTCTCACCGAAACACCTTCTGTATATGGATGCAAGACAAGCTATTTAAACCTCTTCGGCAATTTATACTTCACAAGGGCTCTTAGCTCAGTAGTACGAGCGTTCCGTTCGCAACGGAAAGGTCGCGGGTGCGATTCCCGCAGAGTCCACTTTATCCTAAGTGCTTGCATGAAGATCGACTTCATCACATCGAACCATTTCAAGCTCGGCATAGCGAGGCAGCTGCTTGCCCCGTACGGCATAGATGTCGCAATGAAGCGCTTGGAACTTGACGAGATCCAGTCATCGGAGGTGGAGGCCGTGGCTATGCACAAGGCGAGGCAGGCCCTGGCAATTGCCAAGCGCCCGTTCATAGTGGACGATTCCGGCTTCTATGTCAATGGCCTGAGGGGCTTCCCGGGCGCCTACCTCAAGCATACCCTGGGGATGATAGGCTGGAGCGGAGTGCTGAAACTGCTCGGGCCAAGCAGGGACAGGAGGGCGATGTTCCGCGCGGTGCTTGTCTTCGGAGATCCAACCACCGGCAAGACCGCGAGGTTCGAGAGCATGGTGCCCGGCACGATATCGAGGCGCGAGCACGGCACCAACAACGCGCGAATGCTAACGAGCAGGATATTCGCCCCCAATGGGAGCACCAAGACCATAGCGCAGATGGACAAGAGCGAGTGGAACGCCTTCATAACTAGGGTAGAGCGCAACAGGTACGGCAAGCTGGCGCGCTGGCTAAAGAAGAACTATTCCTTCTGAGCCTGCTCCGCGGCGTCGAGCCTCGCCACCACGGCCGCGCTCCTGAGTTCCCTTATCACGTCAGACGCTACCCACTTGGCGCTGGCCGAGTCCCTCGTGCCTATCCTCTCGGCGACCGCTATCGCCTCCCTGTTCAGCCTCTTGTTCCTCTTGCCTATGTTCCTGAGGGCCCAGCTCACCGCCTTCTTCACGAAGTTCCTCTCGTCGTCGGATCCCTCCACTATGAGCGGGATAAAGTTTATGAAGCGCTGGTCGTTCGCCTCCTTGTCGTGAACCGCAAGCACCGCCATCATCGCGAACCCCGCCCTCCTCACGTACTCCCTGTCCCTCTTGGACCACTCGGCAGCCTTCATGTAGGCATCCTTAGTCTTGTCGAGCAGGTTTCCGCACAGGCTGTCGCATACGTCCCACGAGTCGAGATCCCTGACCCAGAGCTCCATCTGCCTGTTTGTTATCGATTTTGGATCCTCTATCATGGTTGCAAGCAGCCTGGCCTCGTGCACCCCGGTGTCCCACAGCTCCAGCGCTAGCTCGTGGTTGAAGCCCATCTTCCTCGCGATCTTCCTCAGCTCAGGCACAGGCACCCCAAGCGCGGTAGCGGTGTTTATGCCGAACCCCGCCATCCCCGACTTAGCCTCAGCGCTCCCAATCCTCTTGAGCTCTGAGACCACCTGCTTGGCAACGTTCCGCGCGCTCTTCTGCTGCATGCAATCACTAGAAACAGTATTGTTTTACATCGCAGCATTTATAACTGCCCAGGATTCGATGTTCTTCCTGTTGCCCACGCCCCAGCTCTTCGCCCTCTCCAGGTCGAGGCCCCTCTTCCTCCCTATGTGCTCCACCGCCTTCATCATCGCGTACCCGCCCATGCCTATCATGGAGGCTATCCCGGCCCTCATGACTGGGTTGCCCCGCGAGCTTGCCACCGCGTTCCTGTACGCCATCTTCGCGAGGTGCCTGTAAGAGGCGTAATAGACCGCCAGCATCGACGGGTTGAGCGAGACCTCCACGTTCCTCGCCTTTATCCTGCCGAGCGGCATGTTGTACAGCGGGGTGACCGTGAACTCGAATGGCACGCCGTTTACGGATGAGTTGCTGAGCCTGTTTATCATCGCCACCGTCTCCCAGTTGTCGTCGTCGGTCTCGCCGCTCTGGCCGACCTGCACCGTGAACGCGGGCCTCCAGAAGTGCCTGTTGAAGTTGTACACGCCCTTCCATACGATCTCCTGCCATCCCGCATCCACGCCTATCTTCAGAGGGAGCGTCTTCGCAGGCATGTGCATCTTGGCGAGCTTCTCGCTCCCAGTCTCGAGGCCGACCTGTATGCCCGCCCAGTTCGTCCTTCCGGTCCTCCCTATGGCTGAGAGCTTCTCTATCAGCTCCGGATAGGCCGCAGGTATCGATATCCTCCCGTGGGTGGGGTTGGTCCTGCTTACTCCCTTGATCTGCATCACCTTCGTGTAGAGCTCTACCAGGGCCTCCTGGTTGGGCACGTACTGCGGCAGGTGCTTGTACGCGAATATCTCGTCGGAGTGCATCCATGCGTAGTCGAATCCCGCCCTGACGTTGACCTCGACCTCCCTCGCTATCTTGTCCACCTCATAGTACCTCAGCGGCCTGAGCGTGACCTCGCAGAAATCGCAGCCTATTCCGCACCCCCTCATCACCTCCGTCATGCCCTTGGTGGTCGGCCCCACTATGTCGGGTATGTCCTCAAGCTTCGGGTACGGGCCTATCGAGCTTCCTCTCGAGAGGAAGTTGGTATGCTGCCTCGTGGTCCTGTGGAAGGTATCGTCATAGGTGACGTAACTGGTGGAGAACACGTTCGGGTCTATGCTCCTCTCCACTACCTGCCTGAACAGCAGGGCCGCGCAGTCGTCCGCCTCCCCCTGGAACAGGTAATCTATCTTTTGCCTCGCTATCTCATCGCTCAGTATTGTGTACTCCCAGACCCCGGGGCCACCCACTATAAGCTTTGCCTTCTTGCCGCTCCTCAGCGCGTTTATCCTCGATATCAGCTCGTCCCACTCCACCCTCACGTAGGGGCTTATGCTCTTTCCGCCGAATAGCGCATAGTACGACATCGTGGTGGGCCCGAGCCCGAACGGGTCCATCGTGTGCACGGCTATTATCTCGGTGTCCTCCTTGATGAACCTCCCCAGATGGTCCGGGTGGGCCACCGCTATCTCGCCCCGGCTTATCCCGCCGGCAAGCAGCGCGGCCTCGAGCTTCCTGAGCCCGTAGGGGGCCAGCCTCAACTCGTGCCCCTCCGTGGCAGGGGATATGCTGCCCCTCAGGAAGTTATACGCCGATCTAGGCACCGCATGGCTTGGCGCAGAGGGCAGGAAATCAAGCAGCGGGAACTTGTGGTAGTCGTAAAGCAGCGTATTGTCCGATACCAAAACGTACTTCGTCATTTTTAACGCCAGCCAACCTAATGGCAGCTACCCATTCTCAAATTTATATGGAAGAACAAGCTATTTAAGTTTTGAGTACCACTGCCGCTATTGCCGCCCGTCTCCTGTGCCTGCTACGCCCCACTACCCTATCAGCGCCTTGTATATCTCGTCCACGGTCTCTATGAACTCCCTGCCGTGCCTGTTCCTCGGGTACTTCATCGATATCCCCTTCACCGCCTTCACCCTGGAGGGCTTGTTCGACATCACGACTATCTTGTCCGAGAGCTCCACCGCCTCCTCCACGTTGTGGGTCACCATTATCACGGCCCCTACCGGTATGTCCTTGCTCCTAAGCATGTATGTTATGTCCGCCCTGAGCGTGTTAGCTGTGAGCTCGTCAAGGGCGCTGAACGGCTCGTCCATCAGCAGCACGGTTGGCCCTGCAGCCACAGCCCTGGCGATCCCCACCCTCTGCTTCATCCCGCCGCTCAGTATGTTCGGGTAGGAGTTCTCGAAACCGTCGAGCTTGAACTTGCTTAGCAGCGCGCTGGCCCTGTATGTCTTCTCCTCCTCGCTTATGTCCAGCCCCGACAGCCCTATCTTCACGTTCTCTATGTTGGTCAGCCATGGCAGAAGTCCGAAGTCCTGGAATACGAACGATATCTCCTTCCTGGGCTTGGCTATCTTCTGACCCACGTAAGTCACCTTGCCGTGCGATGGCTGTATGAGTCCCGCTATTATCCTCAGCAGTGTGGACTTGCCGCATCCGGAGGGGCCTATGATGGATATGAACTCGTTCCTCTGCACCTGGAATGAGGCGTCCTCTATGATCCTTATCTTGTCTATGTTGTAGGAGACGTCTTCCACTCTTATGAGGTCCATAATCTCACTTGTAGGCGCTCAGCGCGTTCCTGTAGAATCTCTTCCAGACGAACCTGTTTATCAGTATAATCATTATTGTCAGGTTTAATAAACCGATTATCATTATCGATGTGTTGCCGCCGTTGAGCGCCACGTCGAGCAGCTTGCCTATCCCTATGTTGACCGAGCTTATCACGCTGCCGTTGCCTATCGCCGTCGTGGTAAACCTCTCCGCGACTATGCTCGCGTTCCACTCCGCAGCTATCGCCGTTATGCTCCCTGTTATCAGCCCGGGGA
>JAGWGP010000070.1 GCA_028867285.1 Microcaldota archaeon
GTCTCGCCGTGCTTGGTCCTCATGCCGAGATAGTGTACCACTCCCTCGGGCTTCGGCTTCCCCTGCAGCTCGCCGAGGTTCTTCTCCCTCAGTGCCCTCACATACACCACCTTCAGGCGGGGATGGCGCTTTGCGATTATATCCGCGGTGTCCGCGGCCCTTGCAAGGTCGCTGGAGTATATCGCGTCTATCCTGCGCCGCGATAGCTTCTCCGCAGCCTCCCTGGCCTGGGCAATCCCCCTTGCGTTCAGCCTGCCGGGTATGTGGCCTCCGACTATGCCCCTCGCGTTCTCCACGGTCTCGCCGTGCCTGACCGCTATTATCCTAACCATGATATTCAGCATATTAATGGCGTTTGTGAAGGTATTTAAGCGTTTGCGGAAGGGCATATATATCTCGGGAACGGAATAATACTGAGTGATTTTGCTATGGATACGAGCGCAAGCAGGGACAAGCCCGTGCAGCAGCCAAGGCGCATACCCGACGACGTATACGCCGAATGGGTCAAGCCCAACATGATAGTGGTATGCTCAGACGCGCTGATAATAAGGGGGAACGGAAACCTGCTTCTCGGCGTAAGGGAGATAGAGCCTGTCAAGGGCCTTCCGTGGATAATAGGCGGCAGGGTTCAGAAGGGTATGGCCCTGGATCTGGCAGTGCAGCAGCAGGTGCTCAAGGAGACCGGGCTCCAGGTCGCGGTGGTCGGCCAGTCCGGAGTATACAGGAGGGTCTACAGGCAGGGCGAGGACAGGGACGACCTTGTGTTCACATATGTGGTTGTGGAGACGGGCGGAGAGCTCAAGCAGGACTTCCAGCACTCAAAATTCGTGGAGATAGGCGGCTACGGCAAGGATTTCGATTCGCTTCACAGCCGAGTCAAGCAGCCCATACTCGAGAGCAGCATTTTTGAAAGCAGGGGCGGCATAAGCGTCGCGCAGCTTCTCAGGAAGAGGGTCGAGGCCGGCGCTGGCGACCTTCAAACTTATTACACCACGGTCAGGGACATGCGCAGGTCTACGCCCTCGCACGACGACGTGACTCCTCTCTGAGTAGGATACGATTTATGGACTTGGCGGGATTTGAACCCGCAACCTCGTGCATGCCATGCACGCGCGCTACCGTTACGCTACAAGCCCAGGATAAGCCTTATACCGGGGAGACGAAGATTATGTTCCCTCCCCTGAGTAGAATCGTGCCGAGCTTCGCCTTGAGCTCTCCGTCGTTGAGCTCCTCAGCGTTCTCCATCACCACGTTCATGTGCGCGTCGAAGGATACCATCCTTCCCCTTATCGCGACGTTGTTCTTCAGCCTTACCAGCACCTGCTGGCCCAGCACCTTGTTCAGAAGGTCAAAAGGTCTTTGGTCCATCAATTCACCTGACAATAAATTCTATAATCAATGGCGGTGCAGATTTTTATACCTATGCGCTCTCGTCATTCCCGCTCCTGGACTTCCTTCTCCTCCTGCCTTGCGTACTGCTGCCCCTGTTTCATAACGCTGGCCGGGAGCCAGAGCCCGTTGGTGTTGGCCTCCTTCCCGTGCCTGTGCGCGGCGACTATTATCTTCCCCAGCATCCTGGACGAGTTGACCGCACCGTGGCCCTGCGTGGAGGCGAGCCCCTCAATCGCGGCATTGACCTCCAGCCTTATCTTGTCGTCGAGGCCCATCCTGTCGCACATCACCTTGACCTGCCTCTTCGCGAACTCGAGCCTTGGCGGGAACTCGCTCGCGCGCATCCCTATCAGCCTCGCGGTGGCCTTTATCGTCTTGCCTACCGAGGTCTCGTGGGTGTTCCAGTTGACCTTCTCGTCGAGGTTCCTTATCGTGTTGCTGTTCACTATCTCCACCCTGGTCCTCAGGTAAAGGTAGCCCTCCGCCCCGGCCTCCGCGGCCCTCCTTATCGACGCCAGGTGTATCAGGCCGCCGGCCAGGTATGCCCTCCAGTTCTGGTGGAGGCTGATGAACCTCGCGCGTATCTTGTCGTCAAGCGTCAGCAGGCCGCTCGCGATCTCCTGCGTCCTATCGTCCGCACCTATGTCCCTGGCTATGCTCGTTATCCAGGCATCGGTCTGCGAGTCCCGCCTCGCGCCGCTCTTCGCCCCCCGACGAGCCTGCGGCATCCGGCCTCAGCATATTCCTCTTGGTCCTTGCCTGTTCCGAAACGACCGCCTCCGAAAGGCTGACTCCCTGCACCGCACTTCCGCTCGGCCTGACCGCAA
>JAGWGP010000071.1 GCA_028867285.1 Microcaldota archaeon
AGGCCAGGTTGCTGCTAGGGCTGTATCGGCCACATATGGCATCCCAATCTACCCGGTCAACCACGGTGTGGCCCACGTCGAGATTGCAAGGCACATGGGGAAGATGAAGGATCCCCTTGCTCTTTATGTCAGCGGCGGCAACTCGCAGATACTTGCCGCAGTTGACAAGCCGTACAGGCATTACCACATTTATGGGGAGACCTTTGATATAGGTGTGGGGAACATGATAGACAACTTCGCCAGGGAGGCGAAGATTAACCCAGCATGGGGATCCAAGGTGGCTGAGGTTGCTGCCAAGGGCCATTACCTTCCTCTCCCCTACACAGTCAAGGGCATGGACTTCACCTTTTCAGGCCTTCTCACCAGCGCGGTGAGGTCGCTGAAGACGTATAAGGTTGCTGATGTGGCCTACTCGCTCCAGGAGACTGCTTTCTCGATGCTGTGCGAGGCTACGGAGAGGGCCCTCCTTCTCACCGGCAGGCATGAGGTAGTGCTGTGCGGCGGGGTCGCACAGAGTAGCAGGCTCCAGGAGATGGTCAGGAGCGTGGCCAGGTCCCACGGTGCTGGATTCTTCGTGGCCCCGAACGAGTTCAACAGCGACAACGGCGCCATGATAGCGCTTGTTGCAAGCAAGATGCTGGCATCAGGTGCCGGCACAAGCCTGAATGCCTGCACAGTAGACCAGAAGTACAGGATAGACGAGGTTGATATCGGATGGAGATGATATCGGAAGGGGCTGAAGCAAGGATATATGCTGGCATGTTCTTGGACATCCCGGCAGCAATTAAGGAGAGGGTGAGCAAGGCCTACCGCGTCAGGGAGCTCGATTCCTCGATCATAAGCCAGAGGACCAGGAGCGAGGCAAGGATAATGGCGCTGGCCTCCTCCTCTGGCGTGCCTGTCCCCAATCTGATGTTCGTGGGGGGGAGCAGGATATACATGCAGCTTCTCAAGGGCGAGACGCTGAACAGGGTGCTGGATAGGGTGCCTTCCAAGAGGCTGGCCGCAGTCATGGCCGACCTAGGTAGGTATCTGGCCCTGATGCACAACGTCGGGATATCCCACGGCGACTACACCCCTGCCAACGCCCTGGTTACGCCTAATGGGGTCTATGTGATAGACTTCGGCCTCGCCAGCGTGGGCAACTCGGTGGAGGACAGGGCCCTTGACCTGCTGCTTATGAAGAGATCTGTTGATTCCAAGGCATTCTCCGGCTTCATCAGGGCCTACAGGAGTGCCGGGAAGGGCGCAAAACCCGTGCTTGAGAGGCTGGCAGAGATAGAGAGGCGGGGAAGGTACCAGAACCGCTCCCTTGACTGACCCCGCTCCGATGGCGTCGCAGAGGGGAGAACACGAAGGTTTAAATATAAGCAGCAACGCAATATCATCATATACGGAAGGAAAGGCTTACGGCTAATTCTGACGTATGAGAAAAGATAGAATGGACGAAGACAGAAACGAAGGAGAGTACGGAGGAAGGCGTGACGGCGGCTACAGGGGCGGCGGAATGGGAAGGAACAACGACTTCCTGCCGAAGCCAGTGAAGGTCGGCGACGAGGCCGAGGTTGAGGTCATATCAGTGGCCTCGAAGGGAGACGGCATAGCCAAGAAGGACGGCTTTGTGATCTTTATCAAGGGAGCCAAGGAGGGCGACAAGGTAAAGGTTAGGATAACCGACGTCAAGGCAAGGTTCGCGGTAGGAGAGATAATCTCCTGATCCCTAACTTTTTCTTTTTCTTTTATTTTTAATTTCTTCTTTATTGTTTTGATTGATCAGCGCTAGCGCTGTTCCATCTCGAGCTTAACCCTATTGGACTGTTCAGACCAGGTCTAGCGCAGCGGATATTATGGGCAGTATTATGGTTATGTCGCCATCGACGGTGACGTACTTGGCCTTCTCCTTGATCTTGCCCCACGACACTGCCTCGGTCAGCCTTGCCCCTGAGAGGCTTCCGTCGTACTGGCTCGCCGTGGTTATGTAGACCGCGTAATCGAGCCCTCCCTTGAACTGGTTCCACCATATCACGTGGTGCTTGCTTATCCCTCCGCCCATCATCAGCGCGCCGGTGACCTTGTTGTCGAATGCGATGTTGCTCAGCTCCAGCTCGTCCTTGAGCAGGTTGAGCTTGAAGTCGTGGTCCTGAGAGAACAG
>JAGWGP010000072.1 GCA_028867285.1 Microcaldota archaeon
CTTCCGAGAGCGTTGCTTATGTGCGTGCCAGGGACGAAGCCGTTCAGCTCCATCAGGGTGAGCAGCACGTCCCTCTTTCTCTCGATATCTCCTGTGATCTGCCTCTGCATCGGACCAGCCTTCTAAGTATATGCTTGAAAATCCAATATAATCCTTCTGTGCAAGCTCACAGGCCCTTGTCAGCCGTCTCCTGCAGCTCCTCTGTCAGCCTGGCCAGCTTGGCTGTGCCCTTTGATGTGAGCCGGTATCTGCCGTCCTTGTTCTTACTTACCTGGCCGGCATCCTCCATCCCCTGCAACCTGACATAATACCTCTTCTTCGTCATGCCGAGCCCTGCCGGAGTGTCAAGCCTGGACTCAAACCCGTTGGACGCGAGGAACATCAGCGCCATGGTGTCCGGGTGGGATATGTTGGCCGTCTCGGCGGAGTGCCTGAGTATTGCGTCGTCGGTAATCTCGGGCAGGAACCTGCGTATTATCCCTGCAGAGTTCGCGACTATCTCAGGGTCGTGCCTGCCCCTCATCTGGAACCTCGTCTGCCACGCGTTCAATGCATCACGCCTACAGATATTTTATCGTGAGGAAATACTTATACCTTGCCGAGACGCCGAATCCGAATAAATGTTGGAAATTCTAACATAGTTTGTTTTGACATCGCAAGCTGACTTTCTGTCGAGGAATAGTGGAAGTAGCACCCGTCCCTTCCTGCACTTACTTAACATAAACGTCGGACCTGTGGCCCACCCTGACGACAAGTATCACCAGGCTCTCCCTCTTTATGTCGAGGATTGCCCTGTAGTCCCCCACCCTTATGCTGAAAAGCGCAACGCCGGTAAGCCTCTTGACATGCTGGAATGGATCCTCAGAATTTGCAATCGTCTTTAATTTCGTATAGAACCTCTGCGCCGTCCTTTTATCCAGTTTCTTGAATGCCCGCTCGGCCCGATCGGTGATCTCTATCTCGTATGCCACCGGACCACTTCATTTGAGCCCCATCTCCCTTGCTACCTCCTTCATCTTGCGGACCCTTCCGGCCTCTATGTCCTTCAGGCTCCTCCTGATGTCCTCGATCTCCTCCCTCGATAGCGGCTCGTCGTCAGTAGCCATGTTTGCAAGCCGCTCTATGACCGAATCCATAGATTCCCTGGGATCGGTCTTCAGCCCATCGAGCCTCTTTTTCGTGCTCTTTTTAAGCAGCACAGTGGTGGTATCCATAGCTGTATATATGAACATATAGGTATTTATATGTTATTATATAGTGGGAGCAGCTGGGGAATCTTGGAACTAGCACCGTCCCCTTGCCGTCACAACGCACGGATGTCGGATTTATATCTTGCCGGATTTGAATGGATTGATAACCTTGATGCCCGGAATCCTCTTGAAGTCCCTCTCATTTTCTGTTATTATCGTGGTTACGCCGCTCTGCCGCATGGTCTCTCCGATCAGCGCGTCCCAGAAAGGGACCTTATGGGTTGCGGAGGTCTTTGCGGCAGCTGCGACGGTCTCTGCCGCGTAGTCTATCTTTTCCCACTGCATTGATTTGACATAACCGTCAAGCGCTTCCGATGCCTCAGAGCTGCTGAAGGGAATCCTTGCCTTCATGGTGGTGGCATAGAGGAATTCCGCCAGTATCTGGTTGGTCACTACGCCGGCAAGCTCTCCGCCAAAGACCTTTGCGACGAGGTTCCCGCAGATCTCCCGCTTGGCGGGCTCCGCGCTGTCGTAAGCATATACGAGTACGTTTGTGTCGAAGCACATCCTATCTTTCATGCAACTCCGCCCTGTTCAGATATAGTAGCTTGCCAAAATTATGCCCCTTCTTCAGCCTCTCAAGAGCCCTTCGGTTTACCTCCTCGTTCTGGTCCATCGCAGACAGCGCCATTATGGCTGCGCTTGCGGTCTTGCCTAGAGACCCCTTTTTCCTGCCGTACCTGTGGAGCGCAATCCTCCTGAGGGTCCTGGCGGCCTCCTCATCGACGCTTATCGTTATCGTCTGTGTCATTATATCTATTTAGATAACAATATATTTAAATGTTTGTTTAATATTTAGATGGCTTTTCTGCGGGGAGACGACGGCAATGCCGGGGTCACACCAGCGAGCCCGCGCT
>JAGWGP010000073.1 GCA_028867285.1 Microcaldota archaeon
TCTCGTACGCTATCTCCGACGGCTCTGTCCTTATGTCCGGCAGTGCGGAGAACCTGTCTCCCCTTATCTTGGCGTACGCCTCGCCGCTCTCGCCAACGATCCTGTAGACGTGGCTGACAAGCCCGCCATGCGTGCGCTCTATCCTAAGCAGGTTTCCCACTGTTCCGCTTATGCTGCCGCTGTGCCGCATTATCGTCTCCGCATGCGACTGATCCACATCTGCCGTTGCCATTGCACCACCTAAACGATATCCCCCAGCCTTATCCTCCTGTCGACCTCATCCTCCTTCCCGGAGGCCTGCGCAGCCATCAGCTCGTAGAACTTCGAGTAGAGCCTGTTGGTGAGCGCCTGGCCCTCATAGGGCTGTGCCATCCCGAGGTGCGCCCTCTCGTGATCCATCCCCGCGCTCTTCTGTATGAACGCCGCGACCATCTCCTTCACGGTAATGGCATTTTTCTCGTATGCGTCGTCGAACCTCTGGTTCAGCGAGTCCTGGCCAAGCCTTGGGTGTATTCTCCTGTTGAGCAGTATGCTGTGCCCCCTGAACACGACGTCGTTCTTGACGAGCTGGAAGTTCTGCAGCGCGCCCTGGTGCACGTCGATGTAGAGGTGCGACATCCTGCCCCCATTGCGCTCGTTGGCGTATTCGACAATGTTGCCGTCGAACCTCTGCGTGCGCGGGGTGAATGTGGTGTAGTTGCAGGTGTAGTTCATCAGCCCCCTCTGCCTGCCGTCTCCGTCCAGCAGCTTGAGGTGGAACGTCATGTCGCGCTCCGCGTTAAGCACGCGCTCCGGCAGGTCGACGTCCCAGTCCGGCACCATGCCGCCCTCCACCAGCCTCATCAGCCTTGCATGGTCCCCTGAATCAAGGTAATCCCTTATCCTCGAGAGGTATGGCATCGATACCTCGATCTCCTCAGTCTCCCCTGGCGCCGCTGATAGGTACCAGGCCATAGCGTCTAGATAATGGTAGCTCGAGTGCGAGAGCGAGCCGATGCCGTCAAGGTATCCGTGGGCACCGCCATTGGTTAGCTCCGCCGGAAATTTGTGTATGCCACAGCTCTGTATCACGTTGGCGTGGCTTATCCCCTCCCCCGTCTTCAAGTGCACCTCGGAGAGGCCCGATGCTATCTGCATGAACGGCGCCATCGCCCTCCTCCTGAGCGGGCAGATTATGGAGAAGGCCTCGTTTTCCCGTCTCGCCTTGAGTATCTCCTTCCTCACATCGAGGTAGGCCCTCCAGATCTGCTTTGCGCTGTGCAGGTCGAAGGAGGCGTCGGGCACCGCAACCAGGGGCTTGTCGCATATGGCGTTTATCCTGTTCTTCACCGCCCACTTGGTGTAGAAGTAATGGTGCACGGGATTGGTCGCGGTTATCAACACGTCTATATGCTCCTCGTAGTGCAGCCTGTCAAGCCGGTCCTCGAGTTCACCGCTGTCCATCGTGGCCGGGTCTATCCACTGGGGCGAGTCCTCGTTCACGAGCGCTCTGAGGTTCGGCCTGTCTCTTGCGCTGTGTGGATCGATGGGGTCGCATACTCCAACGAGCCTCGCCTCCACTCCCTTCATCCTGAGCGCCACCATGGCTGCGCAGTGCGTGTTGTTGCTCCAGAAGCCGGAGCCCCCGGCTATGAGTACGTTCGCGCGTCGTCCCATCCCACCACCCTGTCCAGCATCCTCGCAGTGCCATCCCCCAGTTCCACGAAGCCCGTCTTCAGCGCATGCTTCCTCCTCCGCTCACCCCTCTCCCCAGGGAGATACACCTCCATCACGCCGCTCTTCCTTCTCGAAAGCTTTATCTCCCTAGCTAGCCTTGTGTTCGCGGCCTTGAAGGCATCGATGTCCTGGAAAACCGATGGGTCGATGGCCTGGAAGTAATAGCCTATGTGCCGTGGCACCCTGATCATGCCTCCCATCTCTGCTGTGACAAGCGAGCCCGACATGACCTGTATGGCCAGCGAGAGCGCATACCCCTTGTATCCGCCGAATATCTCGGCTGCCCTGGCCCTTGCCGGATCCCTGGTGTAACCGCCGCTGCCGTCAAAGAACGCTCTGGGCGGCAGCTTCCTGCCCTCCACCATGCATCTCCATATCTCGCT
>JAGWGP010000074.1 GCA_028867285.1 Microcaldota archaeon
TTCTACGTGAGGATAAGCATAACTCCGGCAAGGGCCAAGGACTTGAAGCGGAAGAGACTCGTAGACATGACAACAACAAAGCGGGAGATAAAGACATCTGAAGTAATGAGTAGATTGCAGGTCTCCCGCGTTACTGCAATAAGCCTATTAAACGAGCTCGTGGCCCAAGGCATTCTGGAGCACCAGGGTTTAACAAGAAGCAGTAAGTACCTCGTAAAAGCAGCAGGCAATTAGCGGCAGTGCGCGTTATTCACGCGTCGGATAGTGGGACCTACTTGGCCTTGTTATTCACTGCAATCCACATCTTTATTGCTTCCGCCGCAGCGAGGCTTAAGTTCCCCTTTTTGAGCCCCATCCTCTTAGCAACTGCCTTTCTGAATTCATCCTCGAGCGCTACTGTCAAAACTATTTGCATGTAGATTGAATAAAACACAAGCTATATATACTTTCATACATAGATACATATGTAGTTATGTATGGATGATTAGATGGCATATGTGTACGACAAGTTGGCGGAAAAGTACCCCTTCATGCAGAGGCAAAGGCAGCCTGACCCAAGGTTCATATCGAACCTGTATTGGGCCTTCGGGATTGAGTGCGGTCCTGGCTGGTATGAGTTGATAGACGAACTTTGCGGCTATATACAGAAGCATCTTGAGTCAACCCCCGGTCTGAGATTCGAGCCTGCGCAAATAAAGGAGAAGTTCGGCGGCCTGCGCTTTTACTATGACTACGGTGACGATTACATCAGGCAGCTCGTTAATGGGGCTGAAGAGAAATCCTTCAAGGTCTGTGAGGGCTGCGGTAAGTCCGGCAGGCTCATGAAATCTAAAACAGGGTGGCTCAGAACGCTTTGCAGTATGTGTCAGAAACTGAGTAGCGAGGGATTTGAGGCCATACAGTAAGTGTTTAACTCGGTTGCCTACGGTAGATGGCGGGATTTCGGCTTCTCTCGCATCGCGGCGAACCCCCTCAAAGCGCTTTTATAATCTGTCAACCGGATAGCGCGGCTTGCCGTGGGCTTATGCCTTCCTGAGCCTCTCCGCCTCCTTGTCCCTTATCCTCAGGAAGGTGTTGAGCCTCTTAGTGTCCAGGAGATTGGCGGTATCGAAGCCGGCAAATCCCTCATCGAAGCCCATCTTCCTCAGGGCTATGTCAGATGCCTTCTCCATAACTTTCAGGGAATCCATCAGCTCAGAGCTGGTGGAGATGGGGATCGCCTTCCCGTCCACTATATGGACCGCATCCCTCCCTATGAAGCTGACCTGCCTGTCCATTGAGACCACGTTTATCCCCTTGGCCTTGTACAGTGCAATGTAGCGCCTCTCCATCTCGCCGTAGTCCTTGGCCTCCTCGATGATCCCCAGCCTTATCATGCCCGGTAGCACGTACTGCCTCTGCAGCTCGCTGCTGAGCCTTATGGCATAGCTCTGAGCGGCCGAGTACTCCTTCCCGAACCTCAACGCCCCTCCAGCCTGCGCCTTTTTCATGTACGTCACGACCATCTCTGGGCTGAATCCCACGATTCCCTGCTTAGCACCCTCTATGGCGAGCTTCTGGGCGAATTCGGGCGTGATTATGTTGATCATGTTGGCCGCAGACACTACGGACACCGCGGCACCCATCGCTGTCTGCTTCCTCTCCTCCTCGGGTATCTTCTTTATCACGAACTGGTAGGCGTCCCATACGTCACCAAGTGATATCCTGCGGTCAAAGCCCGCGCCCTTCTTCAGGTACTCCTCCATCATGTCCAGCCTCAGCGCCGTGTGCATCATGTTGGCCTGGAGGAAGGTCTGGATCGCGTTCAGCTCCCTGTCCCCCTGGTTCTCGTTGGCTATCGCATCCATGTGCTTGAATATGCCGCTCGCAAGAGATCTCGGGGTTATCCTCATGTCGAGTTCGCTCACCCTTCCGTTCACTATCCTCTTGACCTCGTCCTGGGATAGATCCTGCTGCACCGTCTCGAGCCTCTCCGGCGTCTTGCCTCTGCTAAATAGTCCCATTTGTACCACTATGGCCTCTCTGTATAAGTTCCTGATTTTCCTTATATAAAAGGGTTTTCTTTGGCGGAGGCGGGC
>JAGWGP010000075.1 GCA_028867285.1 Microcaldota archaeon
GGCGACATGGGCTGGGCCTCCTACATAAAGGACTCGGAGGGCAACCTAATAGGCCTGTGGCAGACCGCCAGGTAATATCGCCAACTAAGGGTGTTTGGAATGAGGGTCAGGGCGAAGAGCGTTGATTCGTACATAGGGATGGCACCAAAGGCCATCCAGCCCAAGCTGAGGCAGGTCAGATCGGCCATAAGGCAGACCGTCCCAAAGGCAGGGGAGGGCATAGGCTACAGCATGCCGTACTACTACAGGGAGGATGAGGGACTGTCATGGCAGCAGAGAAGCATAGTCTGGTTCGCTCTCCAGAGCGGCCACATAGGACTGTACCTACCTCCTCCCATAATCGCCGAGCACAAGAAAGAGCTGAAGGGATACGTGACCACCAAGTCGGCGGTGCACATCCCACTGGATAAACCCATTCCTGTCGCCCTGATAAAAAAGCTGGTCAGGGCCAGGCTGAGGAAGGGCCCCAGCTGAGCTTACCTTTAAGGCAATGGCCCGATCGGGTCATTCCTTGCCGCAGTTGCACTCCTTCTCCCCGCAACCGCAGGAAGAGCCGCACTGGCATCCGCAGGATGAGGCAGAATCGAGGTTCTTGAACACGGCCTTCTGGCCCATCATGTACCCCTTTATGAACGCGCGCAGCTCCTTGTCGCCCATCGAGTTCAGCATCTCCTCCTTTCTCTTCCATATCTGCATCTTCCTCTCCAAAAATCCGTCTTTTTCGTCCTTCATGTTCTCACCTACAGTATCTTACGCAGACGAGGTATATATAACAGCGTACGCCCTGCCGAGGTTAATTCTCCTTGCCCCTGCCATCAGCGCCTCGTGTCTTCCTGCTCGAGATGCGCCACGACCATGGGCTCCAGCCTCTCCAGCCCCTTGGCGTAGTCCCTCAGCACCCTCACAGTGCGCGAGCTCACGCCCTTTGGGTCCAGCGACGCCGCCACTATGGGAATGGGAAGCCCTGTAACGCTGCCGATCAGCTCGCCCTCCGGGAAGGGGACCGTCTGCATGATCGGCTTCCTCCTCAGCCCGTTGACGTTGCCCACGAACGCCTTCATGGACGCGCCCGCCCGCCTCAACGTCTCCGCAATCCCCATGGTGAGTCCGTGGAACACCGTCTCCGAGTCCAGCCCCAGCTCCATGAGGGAGTCCAGGTTCGGGTACATGCCCATCACCCTGGCACCGTCCGCAGGGCTGCGTTCCGACTCCGCCTTGAGCCTCCTGAGCGCGTCCATCAGCTCCCCGTTCAGGCGCAGCTGTTCGGCTAGCATCGTCGCCTCCGCCCTGAATCTCTCCCTGGTCTCAGGGCCTGAGACCAACCTCAGGTTTATCGCCACATCGACTGCGCTCAGCCTCGTCGCCAGCTCCATAGTGCCGGACCAGCCGGCTATGATTGGATACCTGGCCGCCAACGTGCTTATCTGATCGGCAAGCGCCTCGGTGAAGAACATCATGGCCCCTCCGACGAGGATCCTCGAATGGTTTGGATCAGCGAGCATGGCGCTTATCCTGGCGCGCTGCTCCTCCGTCGCCGAGCCGTCCCTGGATATCTTTTTCGTGGCCTCCCTCAGCGAACCGGAGCGCAGCATCGCGGAGCATAGGATCATCTTGTCGAGGTGGAGCGTGGTGACGTCAGGCAGCCTGGCCCTGAGCACCGAGGCGTTGCCCTCCTCTGCCAGCCTTTCCGAGATCTCGCTCATTGTATCGTGCATGGCCCCAAGCTGGCCGTGGGCCCTGCGGTACAGCCTGTCGGTGCCTATGTCGGCCGCGACCTTGCCGAGCAGCTTTTCGTTGCCCGAGAACAGCGCCCCGATCACTATGTCGAGCCCGCCTGTGGACATCGAGAGCCCGGCTCGCGCCTCCTCCCTGAGGTACTTCTTGAACCCCTCGATCTTCTCAAGCGTGCTGCAGTCCTTCGC
>JAGWGP010000076.1 GCA_028867285.1 Microcaldota archaeon
TTGACCATGAACCGCTCACCGAGGAGGAAATAAAGGGAATAGAGGAGGGCCTGGCAGACATAAAGGCAGGGAGGGTCTACACCATGGCGCAGGTAAAGAAGAGATACGGGATTAAATGAGCTATCAGGTCGTCTGGTCCCAAAAAGCAGTAACTGTCTTGGACTCGCTGGACAAGGAAGCCCGTGGAAGGATAGTCAAGAGGGTCGATGGGATAAGCGAACGGCCATACCTCTATGTAAGGCGATTGATAGGGGTTCCGCTTTATAGGCTGAGGGTGGGGGATTACAGGGTGGTGATGGACATAAAAAACAATGAAATGCTGATATTTGTGGTTCAGGTAGACCACAGGGGCAGGGTTTATGACAGGCTGTGACGGCGATAGCAAAGCGTTTTATTCTGTTGCGACAGAATAGTTGTGTGATATCATGATAAACGCGATAGTTACCTCGATGGAACCTGGAAACGTGCTGGCCACGCCATCCGGCAACATAGACCCCGCGACCCTGATAGGCAGGAAGGCGAGGTACGTGGACAAGAGCGACAAGGTCTGGCCCGCGAAGATAGTGGGCGCTGACGACCCGTTCGTGAGGGTGGAGTTCGAGGTCTTCCCGAGCGGGCTGGGACAGGGACAGATACTCGAGATATACGAGAGCGAGGAAGAGGAGAGGAGCGGGGTCTGATCCAATTGCAGAAAGTATGGCAATGCGGAAGTTAGGTAGATTTACGGTTAAGCCTGCATCTACCTAACAAGTAAAAGTAGTACATGGGTGCTGGACATGTTAGATTTTTTGGAAGAATTTTCTCCCATCCGCATATTTTCTTAGAGTTATGTGGCTGCCTTTTCTATGGGCTATCTCAAAACCAAAGTACTTGACCAGCACCTTTATTATATCGGTGCCAGAAAGCCTATGAAATCTCGACACTGACAGCACCAATCGCGTTCATATGCTTCAATTCGCTCTTGATCCCGGGCATCTCGTCTAGATAGAGGGATACGGCTTCCTTGATGTTCTTCATAGCCTCTTCTATTGTCTTGCCCTGTGTGGTGACGCCAGTGATAACTTCCTTTATAATGTAGGTCTTACCCTCCTTCCACACCATAGTCTGCAATCTAATCAAATCGCCACTAGTATACAGCTAAGATCAATTCTTAAAACTTTCTTCTGGCTGGCACAAAACTCACTCAAGTCTCTTTATTATGTGGTAGCCGAACTGGGTCTTCACTATCCCGGAGGTCTTACCCTTCTCCAGGGCGAACGCCGCGGCCTCGAACTCGCGCACCATCTGGCCGTGGCCGAAGAAGCCGAGGTCTCCTCCCCTCTTCCTTGAGCTGTCTATGGAGTACTGCTCGGCGAGCCTGGCGAAGCTCTCCCCCTTGTTGAGCTTGTCCAGCACCTCCTTTGCAACGGATTCCTTCTGCACAAGGATGTGCGCGCACCTTATCTTGCCGGCCACTCACTCAGCCTCATCGGTATTAAGCGATCTCCTCTCCCCGCAGGTGCAGCCGCACTCGCAATCGATCTTGCACGTGCAGCCACCCACGCATCCGCACGAGCAGGCCCCGCCGCACTCGCAGCCCCTTCCCGGGCCCTGGTTGGCCATCAGCGTCTCCTTCTTCTTGGCCTTGACCTGGTCGAAGACCTCCTTGCAGCCTTCCTTGCCGTCCTCTTCCTTGCGGTCTTGCGGCCCTTGGCGGCGGCCTTCCTGATGCCTGCCCTCCTTGCGGGCGCCCTTGCGGCTGGCGCGGCCTTCTTGGCCCTGCCTGCCTTGAGCATGCCCTTCTTCCAGAGCACCACGACTACGACAGCGATTATTATCACGATTGCGGGTATCGCTACCTCAAGAATGTTGAATGTAGGCGCCTGGGCAGTCACGTTGACTCCCTTTGCAACGCCGCC
>JAGWGP010000077.1 GCA_028867285.1 Microcaldota archaeon
TCAAGGTGCCGCCCAAGAACCTCACAGTGGTGGTTGCGACCAACAGCCTCAACTTCACCAACGTCAACATAACGGTCACCGTGGCGAACGTGCCCACAAACGTGATAACGCCAACAATCAACGGCAACGCCACCAAGCCGGTGCAGATAGTGAACATAACGGTCGTGCCTGAGGGCAACGCTGTGGTGACCACAAGGATGAACCTCACCTACGACTGTAGCCTTCCGGCGAGCAGCGTGGCGCCCTACATACTCAAGAACTACACATGGAGGGAGATAACCAACTTCACGATTGACACCTCGGCGTGCTCGGTCTCGTTCGCCATACCCAACGACCCGGTGATAGCGGTGTTCGCTGCGCCGCAGGCGCAGCAGAGCGGCTCCGGGGGATCCGGCGGCATACAGGCCAGCGGAGGCGGACCGATAGTAGGATATCCCCAACCGAGCACGCAGCCCACCACGTCAGTGACCACCACCGCACCGACAACAGTGCCGACTACAACGCCAACCACCACAGCGGCAACGACCACGGTTTCGGAGGTCACTACTACCATTGCGCAGCAGCAGGGCTCTGGTTCCTCTTCGAAGCCGGGCAGCGGCCAACCAGGAGGCAAGACCGGCTCGACCATACCCCTGCTCGGCGGCCTGGCGATAGCTGGTGCGCACGCCGGAAGGCTTAGGAAGAGGCTCAAGAGGAGATACTGATGGCTGGACGCAATACGTCGGAGGCGGGGAGGAGAAAGAAGGGGGAGAGGCTGGCCTTCGAGGAGATGGGCCTCATAGAGATAGTGACGCTGGTGTTCATAGGCTGGCTGTTCCTCTCCGGGCATTACACGGCGGCGATAGTGGTGGCGTTCTTCATGGGGGTTGGGGCCGCGTACCTCTTCGACACCCACATGAGCAGGATAAGGAACGCGGATGAGTACTCGTACGTGAGGAAGCATGGGGCAAGGAGGATTATGGAGGAGTTCGGGATAGCAGAGATAGCGCTGTTCGCGCTCTCTGCCGCATCGTACTACAGAGGCATATGGATGCTCAGCGCGGCGTTCTCCCTCGCTCTGGGGATCGTCGTGACCTACTCAATAGACAGGATAAGGAGGATGAGGGCGAAGGGAGGGGGGCCTACCTCCTGAGCCTGTCGGCGAGCAGCACCTCGTCCATGGCCCTGAGCGGCACTCCCAGCCTGTAGAGGTTGGCCATGTCGCGCCTGTCCCCAAGGCGCTCGTTGTAAGAGGCATCGTAGGCGTAGCCGTACTTGCGCTGTCCCCTAGTGTGGATGATGCAGAAGATGTGCACTATGCAGGTCCTGTCGTAGTAGAGCTCGGAGACCGGCAGGGTGAACAGCCGCATCGGCCTATCGCCCGGCTTCTCCACCTCGTTGGTGGCCATAGTCGAGGCAAACACCCCGGCCAGGGCGTCCCCGTAGTGGGAGGCGCGCCCCCTAACGAGCCTTGTTATTGAGGCGATTGCTGAGGAGAGGCTGGTGGCGTCGCCCTGGGCCTGCTCGCCGAAATAGTACCTGACGTCGGTTTCACGTCCCCCGGCATGGCACAGGCGCTCCAGGCTCTCTATCATCCTGCTCTTCGGAGCCTCAAGGTACCTGTCGGCCATCGAATCTACCTAGCCAGTATCCTCACCGCTATCGCGGTGGCGTCGTCGTGAGGCTTGAACCTTATGTACCTCCTGGTCCCCGGGTCCGAGTCCTCGATCTTCCTGACAGCTGAGAGCCAGCCCTCAACGCCGCCCTTCCTGTACTCGCGGACTATGGCGCTCATGTCATCGGGGGACGTGAGGTCCTCCTTCGGGAACAGCATCCCGTCAGAGAATAT
>JAGWGP010000078.1 GCA_028867285.1 Microcaldota archaeon
TCTTCAGGCTGCGCGGCGGCCACTCCGCTGAGGTCCCGATATACTCCAGGTCCGAGGGCAGGGCCGTTGGCACCAGAACGGTGGGGCCAGCCGATACAGTGATATGCGAGGGCTTCCTGCTCTTCTACCACAGCCACATAAGGCACCTCTTCGACCTCAGGATAGCGATTCAGCTGGGAAAGGCGCAGCAGTTCGAGCGTAGGCTGGCAAGGCAGCCCGAGGTCGACCAGCACTACCTGAAGAACGTGATAATACCCACTTGCAAGAGGTTTATGCGTGCGCAGTCTAGGCGCTCGCACCACGTCCTCGACGGGACGATGGAGCTTCCTGCGCTGCGCGAGGAGGTCGCGGGCCTGGTCAGCGCCGCTAGGGAGGCCAGGCTGCGCTCCCTATCAAAGGTGTGACTGTGGAACCGTACAATGAGACGATACTCTCCTGCTGCAGCAACCCGAAGAACAGGGGCGTGATGCCTGATGCGGATGCCCAGGATTCTGAGGAGAACACGACCTGCGGGGACGAGATAACCGTGTACCTGAAGCTCGCCGGCCCCAAGATCGAGAGCGCGAGCTATGAGGGCACGGGTTGCGCGGTCACCATGGCCGCGGCAGAGCTGCTAGCAGGCCACATAGCGGGCATGGAGATATCCGAGGTTAACTCGCTGGACGGTTCCCTGATGGTCCGGCTGCTGCATACAGAATTCGGTGTAGACAGAATGAGGTGCGCGACTCTCGCCCTCAGGGCCACCAAGGCAGCGCTGCGCAGGTACGTGGGTAAGGGAGGCCCGGGGGGCCCCATCGGCAAGCAGTGATCCAGATGAGGTTCTGTCCCGAGTGCGACGCAAAGCTCGTGAACAGGAGAGTCGACGGCACCGAGCCCAGCCTGGTATGTGCCAGGTGCGGCTACAGGAGCGGCGAGTCCGGAGGGCTAAAGCTGAGGACCGACTCGGCAGAGACGGGGCCGTCTGAATCCCTGGCTGTCAAGGACCAGTCGATGTCCCTTGCCTCGGTCGAGCACAACTGTTCAAAGTGCGGCTACGGCAAGGCATACACCGACGAGATAAAGCCCTCGAAGATGAACGACGAGCAGGGCGTGATGGTGTACAAGTGCGGAAGGTGCGGAAACGTGGAGAGGAGCAAGGTCTTCAGCTGAGGCACCTTTTATAATCTCCATTGACAAGCTATCCATGAATCAAGTGGGGCAGATGCCAGACAGGTCGCTACTTCCGCTCACCATCATGGTCGCGTTCCAGTCCCTAGCCTCCGCAGTGACCGGGATATTCCTCCCCAACTACTACCTGCAGATAGGCATGAGCATAACGCAGATAAGCGCGCTGATCGGGGTGACCATGCTCCTGGTAGGCCTTGTCCCGCTCCTCACGCTCAAGCTATTACCGAGGCACTTCGAGAGGCTGCTTCCCATTGGGATATTCCTGGGGATGGTGTTCTACGCGCTGCTCATGTTCGTGAAGAGCCCCCTGGTAC
>JAGWGP010000079.1 GCA_028867285.1 Microcaldota archaeon
TTTCCGTTGCCAAGTGCGTTATACTCTATTACGATAACGCCATTAGTGGCTATCGGACCAGCGCAGGCACAGTTACCCGCTCCTGAGGCGCCAGCACCGTATCCACTATAGACACTTGCACCCCCAGCGCCGCCGCCTGATCCTGCCGTGTTTTGGCCCGCATTGCCATTAGGTGCACCGCCGGCCCCGCCAGCGCCGTTGCCCCCGCTGCAGCTCCCGTCGTTGCCTCCCGTCCCACCGTATCCAGTAATGCCGGCGAAAATACTGTTTCCGGCCAAGGGTGCGCCAGCTACCCCGACGTTAGCGGAGTATGCCTGTTGGCCGACTGTCAGCGAACTCGATGTTGCCTCTCCGCCGCTACCTCCTCCGCCGCCACCGATGCCGCCGCCGCATGCCCCATCACCGCCATTGCCTCCACCCCCTACTGCAATCGCAAGCACGTTGCCCGTGCTACCGGTAACGGTAAACGTCCCGCTGGAGGTAAAGGTGCAGACATCGTTGCCGCCAGAGACTGTGAGTGTACCGCCGCATGTTGCCGAGAACAGCGTCTGGCCCAGTATAACGGAGACAGGTTGAGTCGTTGAGGCCACGGCAGTAACCGTGGCTACCCTCCCTATGTTTCCGTTCTGGGTCTGGCTGTTGTACTGCACCCATAGCGAGCCGCTGAACTTGGTGCCTATGATGTTGGACGGGAGGTGGCAGTTGAATATGAGTGAGGTCTGCTGGCCAGGGGCCAGGGGGACTTGTGTGATGGACTGCATGCTGGAGGGAGATGCGGTGGTGTTGGTGCATGCTATTCCGGTAAGTGTTATTGTTTGTGCTGTCGACTGCGCAAACTGCACTATCAGGTTGCCGGTGGTGTTGAGTTGGGGGCTCTTGCAAAGGTAACCAGTGCTTGCGATGCACGATGTGCTGAGCAGGTTTGAGCCTCCGCCAAATATGCCCAATTGGTAGAGTATCGCCAGTGCGACGGCGATGACGAGTATGGCCCATCCGTAGGTCATCAGGTACTCCATGGCGGACTGGGCCTTGCCGCTTCCGGATTCGTGCATGTCATTTATTGGAAATGCAATGGTTAAATGGCTATCGTCGGACACCCCTATCTATTTATTCCTTGTATTGCAATACGATATGATGAACAGGGCAGTTGCCATAGCCAGGCTCACCAGGG
>JAGWGP010000007.1 GCA_028867285.1 Microcaldota archaeon
AGGGAAGGTTCGTGGGCATAACCGAGAGGCGCGACCTCGCCGAGTTCGGTGCAGAGATGTCGCAGAGGCGCGGCGACCGCGTGTTCACTGCTGTCGCGACGGGCTGGTCCCAGGCGTTTAGGTTCGACACCGACGTGCAGTTCGGGCTCAGCGACCACGCCGACTTTGCCCAGTGCATCGATTACATAAACTCGAGCGGGGCCAAGGAGGTGCTCACCTACGGATCCAACGCAAGCGAGTTCGCTGCCAACCTCTCCGCTGAGGGCCACAACGCCCGCGCGTTCGGGGACGCACAGGGCAGGCTCTGACGCGAGCCCAAAGTGGAAGGTATAAATATTATTTGGGATACATTCATATTTGACGAACATGAGTCTCGCAACCATCCCAAAGCCGGTTTCTGAGATGCGCATACTGTCCTCCTTCGTGGGCACCAATGCGATCGACAGGGACGACCTCATCCGCAAGTTCGGCAACGGCGCGGCGGCGGTGATCGAGAGGCTCGTGTCCAAGAAGCAGCTGATGTGGCTCGGAACCGCCAACGGCTCAGAGCAGCATGTGACGCTCAAGATAACCACCGACGGCAAGGAGGCCCTTGTGAGGGCGGCCGCCAAGACACAAAACTGACGACTTTTAATTGCGCTAACGAAAAACTCGAATCTAGGTGTTCCGATGCAGAAATTACAACCCATTGCGGTCAAGAAGGTGAAGGTCAGATGCATGGACTTCAGGGAGAATGGCCAGCTCGACAGGGAGGCCGACTCCGACCCTGACACGATAATCGTTAGGACGGCAGGCGGCAACATCGATAACATCGTGCCTACCCTCAAGAGGATAGTCGAGGAGGCCAAGAAGAACGGCGAGCGTGTGGAGTTCGACGTGAAGCTGCATACGGACTGCGGGGCCGGGAAGTACTCCTACTCAGTGATGAAGGAGGGCGCGCATGTGGAGCAGATAATATCCGACAGACTGATCAGCAGGTACAGGGAATGGACGGTCGACAAGAAGGAGGACATGTGGTCTGACAAGAACGCGGCCCACCACACGCTGATGCTGAAGAGGCTCTTTGCCGAGGATATAGCCAAGGAGGTCGTCAAGGTGCACGACGTCGGCGTGGACCACGTCGAGAGCTTCAATGTCCCGGTGGAGAAGAGGGAGGTCAGGCTGATCATCTCGAAGACCAAGAGCGGTGTGAGCTACGAGGAGATAAACGCCAAGCTCGGCTTCGGCGCCTACGCATATTATCTGCACGCCGACTCGATAAAGGAGATACTACCCGACATCCTTCTCGCCCATACTGAGCTCAACATAGTGGACATAAGGTTCCTCTCCTTCAATGACAAGGAGGCGGCGGAGATGGAGGATTGGATGGTCGAGCTCAGGAAGGAGAGGCTAGCCAAGGCCGCCGTGATAACGCCGGAGAAGGCGCATTTATTTATTCGTTCGGAGAGAATCCCTGCTGAATGATATGGCTTACGTCATAGAGGCCAGGGGTCTCCACAAGTCGTTCAACGGCGTCAAGGCGGTGAACGGCATAGACCTCAGGATAAACGAGGGCGAGATATTCGGGCTCCTTGGCCCGAACGGCGCGGGGAAGACAACCACGCTCTCCATGCTTGCCACGCTGATAAAGCCGACAAAGGGCAGCGCGCTGGTCAATGGCTTCGACATCCGCACGCAGGCCCACAGGGTGAGGGGCTCGATCGGCTTCGTCTTCCAGGACCCGAGCTCCGACGACCTCCTCACCGGGAGGGAGAACCTCTACCTTCACGCTCTGATGTACGGCGTCGACATGCGCGACATCAACAGGAAGATGGACGACGTGCTCAAGCTCGTCGACCTGACAGGGGTGCAGCACAGGCGCATGAAGACCTACTCCGGCGGTATGAGGAGGCGCCTCGAGCTGGCCCGCGGCCTTCTCCACGAGCCTAAGGTCCTCTTTCTGGACGAGCCCACTCTCGGTCTGGACCCGCAGACGAGGGAGCACCTGTGGAAGTACATAAAGAGACTGTCCACGGAGAAGAGGGTGACGATCATAGTGACCACGCACTACATGGACGAGGCGGACCTGCTGTGCGACCGCGTGGCCATAATCGACCACGGGAAGATCGTCGCGCTCGACACCCCCGCCAACCTGAAGAAGAGGGTCGGCGGCGACGTGGTCAGGATATCGGCCAGGAGCCCCAACCTGAGGGCGCTCCGCAAGCTGCGCTACATAAAGAAGATTAAGACCGACGGCGGCCTTCTCACCCTCACCGTGGACGAGGCAGAGCGACATCTCCAGGAGATACTCAAGGTGGTCGGCGAGGTGCGCAGCGTGGAGTCGCACTTCCCCACCCTCAACGACGTCTTCCTCCACTTCACCGGCAGCGAGATACGCGAGACCGAGGCCGAGGGAGGATACTTCGAGCGTATGATGCATAGCGGCAACAGGTGATATGATGGGCGAGCTCAACGGATTGTATGCACTTTGGTACAGGGAGTTCAAGGTCTTCCTCAGGGAGAGGTCGAGGGTGGTGGCCTCCGTTGTGCAACCACTGATGTGGCTCGTGATATTCGGCACCGGCCTCGGGGCGAGCATAGCGCTCGGCGGGGAGAACTACCAGACGTTCATCTACCCGGGCATACTGACCATGACCTCGCTGTTCGGCTCGCTCTTCTTCGGCCTCTACATAATCATGGACAGAAGGGTGGACTTCCTCAAGGAGGTGCTAGTTGCGCCGCTCAGCAGGACCACGATCTTCTTCGGCAAGGTGCTCGGCGGCGCCACCGACGGCATAATAGAGGTGGTGATACTGATGCTGCTCGGCTCGCTCTTCTTCGGGATACACTTCACCGTGCTCTCGGTGATAGCATCTCTGGTCGCGATATTCCTGCTGATGGTCTCCATACTCAGCATCGGGCTCACCATCGGCTCCATGATGAACAGCCTTGAGGGCTTCGGGCTGATATCCAGCTTCGTCTCCTTCCCCCTGTTCTTCCTGAGCGGAGCGCTGTTCCCGATTAAGAACCTGCCATCCTGGCTCTATGCTTTCGTCTCCGTGAACCCCGTTTCGTACGCGGTGGACGCGCTTCGGTCCATGATACTCGGTGTGCCCGCCGCGTTCGGGCTCGTCCCGGACTTCGCCGTGCTGGTGGCCTTTGCCCTCTTGATGATAGGCGTCGGCACCTGGGCGTTCGGCAGGATGAGGATATAGCAAGAGGCGTGTCTCCATGCAAAAGATGAAATCCGAGTTCGAGATGGCCGTCGAGGGCCTGCTGCGCGGCGAGGGGATAAGATACGCGTTTGAGCAGAGCTCCTTCCCCCTTCGCGTGAAGGAAAAGGACATAACCTACACCCCGGATTTCAGCATGCTCGACATCGTGTTAAACGGCAGGAAGCCGCTGCTGGAGCTCCACCCCGAGATCGGGCGCAAGGGGAACCAGTTCGACGACAGGTGGATAGAGAAGATGGTCGCCTTCCGGCACTCGGAGTTCGCCCTCCCCCACC
Organism: Microcaldota archaeon; assembly: GCA_028867285.1. GTDB lineage: Archaea > Micrarchaeota > Micrarchaeia > Micrarchaeales > Micrarchaeaceae > JAGWFU01. Next base: position 3,488 of record JAGWGP010000007.1, read on the forward strand.
ACCTGATCCTGGTGACCGACATCGACCCGGTGAGGCTGATGTACCTCATGCGCAACAGGAGCCTTTCACTGCTGGAGCTGTGCGACGAGATATGGTTCAAGATCGAGGCCGGCCAGAAATTCCCGAGGAACGGGATGACCGCCGACATCGGCAAGCAGATTAGGGTGAAGACCTACAACGGCACCGACAGGCTGAGGGGCCTGATAATGTCGCTAAAGTTCAGGGACGAGCTTAGGGGAGGCGGAGAGAACGGCCAAGTGGGAGACACGGCCGAGCCAGCTTGATTGCACGCGCTATCCCTTTCGCCTGTTCGCCACCGCATAGATTGCCAGCCCTGATATCGGCAACGCAAGCCCCAGCGCCGCGCTCACCGCGTTGAACTGGCTGAGCATGACCAGGCAGGATATTACGCCCAGCATCGCGGTCACCGAGAACCAGCCGATGTTGATCGGCGCCCTGAACGGCCTCCTCGCCTCCGGCGCGATCCTCCTGAGGTGGAGCAGCGAGATGTTTATCAGCGCGAATACCAGGAGGGAGCCGAAGCTCGTCACCTCCGCGATCCTGCTTATGCTGCCGAGCCCGAGGAATGCCACCGCGATCGCCAGGATGAGGATGGATGCGTTCTGCGGCGCGTTGGCCCTGTTGAGCCTCCCGAACGCCTCTGGCAGGACCCCGGCCCTTGACATCCCGTATATTATCCTAGACCCCACTATGAGCAGCACCAGAGCGGTGTTGAACGTGGTGAGCAGCGCGAACACGGCGAGCAGTATGAACGCCCCGTGGCCCAGCGTCGACGAGGCCGCCAGCGCGAGGGGTGCCTCGGATGTGGAGAGCTGCTGCCATGGCACAAGGCTCACCGCGGCTATGCCGACCAGTATGTACAGCGCTGTGGACACGAGCAGGGAGATGAGCAGGCCCCTCGGTATAAGCCTCTCGGGCCTCTTTGTCTCCTCAGCCAGGTTGGTTATGTTGTCGAAGCCGATGAAGGCGAAGAACACGAGTATCGACGCCGCCATTATCCCCTGGATGCCGGTCGGTGAGTAGGAATAGTCGACGGTGCCCAACTTGGCGGACCCGGCGAGCACCACTATGATCAGCCCAGCTATCGCGACTATGCTGAGCGCGGTGTTTATCTTCAGCGAGCTCTTTATCCCTGTTATGGCTATGATGGTGAGCACCACCAGCAGCGCCGGCGCGACCGCAAGGATGGGCAGGCCTGTGAGGCTCTGGAAGTACCTGGCAAAGCCTATGGACACAGCGCTGGCCGCGACTATCTCGGTTAGCAGCATCGTCCACTCGGTCATGAACGAGAGGGGCCTCCTCTTGTACGCCTTCTCCACGTAGGTGTACTCGGACGCGGCCTTGGGGTAGGTGGATCCCAGCTCGGCGTACGAGAGGCCGGTGAACAGCGCCACAACCGCGCCTATGACGAATGCGAGCCAGACCGCGTTGCCAGCCAGGCCCGACGCCACGCCGGCGAGCACGTATATGCCGGCACCTATTATGTTGCCCATGCCGTAGGTTACCAGCTGGAACAGCCCCGCAGCCCTCACCAGTTTGCGCATGTGCCACGACCGATTCATTAACCTTAACAAAGGCTTAAATTGGTAAAACGCAAGTGGGCCCGGAGAGATTTGAACTCTCGACCTTTCGATTATCAGTCGAACGCTCCAACCAGACTAAGCTACGAGCCCCCAATAAATTTTATTGCGTCAGATATAAGAGCCTTTTACTTTCTCCGCCTCTTCTCCGGGACCTCGATGGTGGTCTCGACCACATTGCCGTCGGGCGACTCCTCCCTGAAGCTCTGGACCTCGAACGTGTATATCTTGACCTTCGGCTGGGTCCAGTAGTTGGGGTGCAGCCCGGCCGCGGCGCATGCCTCCTCCAGGAATCTCCTTACGCTCCAGTTGCCCCTCATCGCCGCATCCGGCATCAGCATCCCCCACTTGAATCCGTATCGCACAAGGATGCCATGCCTGCCCGGCCTGACCTCCCTGAGCCTTGCAGTCCTCGACGCAGGCAGCTGAACTGGCTCTGATATTATGTCGACCTGCGTGACCACGTGCTCGAGCTCGAACGGGGTGAGCGAGACATGGACCGGGTCCTCGAACCCGGCCGCTACCGCCGCCCTGACGATCTTCTCCCTGACCGTCCTCGATGCGTCGAGGTCCAGGTTGGACCCCCTTGGCGAGTCCGTGGGGTAGTGGAGGAACGATACCCTCACGCCGTACGGCTGGTCGAACGGGCCGAGCATGCTCCCCACCAGCTTGCGGTCGAACCTCGGGCTGATCAGGTGCAGCTCCGCGCTCCTCCTAGCGGCGACCACCAGCTCGGCGCCCTGGGCCGGCGTGTAAGCATCCATCTGACCACTGCAATACAGATGGCTATGCAGTTATAAATACTTGCGTTATGAAATGCTGGTGTGGTGCATTGACCGCCGATGTCAAGGTGTACACTGACGGAGCGGCGCGCGGCAACCCCGGCCTCAGCGCCTCCGGCTTCCTCGTTGAGATGGAGGGCGGGGACAGCTTCGAGCACGAGGAGTACAACGGGAAGGCGACCAACAACTTCGCGGAGTACACGGCGATAATAATGGCCCTGGAGTGGTGCGGGAGGAACCTCCAGGAGCCGGACAGGCTCGAGCTTGAGCTCTACTCCGACAGCGAGCTGGTGGTGAAGCAGATAAACGGGCTCTACAAGGTCAGGGACAGGAAGCTCAAGGCGCTGAACAACGAGGTGCAGAGGCTCGCGCTCCAGTTCCACGTCGCGGTTTTCAAGAACGTGAGGCGGACCAACCCCAAGATAGCGAGCGTGGACAGGAGGCTCAACGCCCTGCTTGACCGAACCTGACCCTCTCGGACCCGCTTAAGCTTTTAACCATTGGCTGACAAAGCAAATCATGACAATCGGCGGATGGAGGATAGAACTGGGCATGGCTGCTGCCGTGATCGCGATAGACGTGGCCGCGGACACGCTGCAGTCCAGCTACGGCGTGCCGGTCATCATGCGGGTCGTGACCAATGTCGGCATATTCCTCGGCGTGATCTCGCTCTACATCATGATCAGGGTCATGGCGATGAGGAGATCCGGCAAAAAATGGGGGAGCAGCAGGCCGCTTGCCGTTGCCCTGTTCGGCAGATAGGCTATTCCGCGCTTGGCTCTGCCTCGGCAATTTCCATGGGGAGAGAGATAAGAAAGTAATAAATAGCTGAGGACGGTTCAATTATACAATTAGCTGGTGCAGATGGCGGACAGTCAGGGCAAGAATCCAAAGGGCGACCCCCAGCCGAAGGCGGCGCCCCAGGTTAACCCGGAGGCCAAGGAGCACTGGAAGAAGGGCAACTCGCTCTTCGAGGAGAGCAAGTTCGAGGACGCCGTTGGCGAGTTCAACGAGGCCATACGCGTGGACAAGGGCTACGCCGACGCCTACTTCAACCGCGCGCTGACGCACAGGGTGATGAACAACTTCTCCGCTGCCAGGGCGGACCTTGAGACGGTGATGGAGCTCCAGCCCAAGAGCGCGGACGCGCCCCTTCTCATCGGCGACATGGCGGAGAGCGAGAACGACTACATAGAGGCCAGAAGGTGGTACGAGCGCTCGCTCGCGAACAACCCCGACTACGCGGAGGCGAAGAACAGGCTCGAGAAGATAGACCAGCTCATCCACCTCGAGACCGAGGTCGGTGGCGGCAAGGAGGGCAAGCCGCAGCAGATGTCCCCGATGCAGAAGCCCTCGATGAAGGAGGAGGAAGAGGAGAAGATAGAGGAGGGCCAGATAAAGAAGCTCAAGTTCTACAAGTCGAACATAAAGTTCGACTCGGTGATCGGGCTCGAGAAGATAAAGAAGTACCTCACCGACAACGTCATACTGGCGATAAGGGAGCCAGAGCTGTTCAAGAAGTACGGGAAGAAGCTCGGCGTGGGCCTGCTCCTCTACGGCCCTCCCGGAGTCGGCAAGACACACATAGTCAACGCCATCGCCGGAGAGTCGGGCTCCAACGTGATAATAGCGAGGATAAACCAGATAGTGGACATGTACACCGGCAACACGGAGAAGAACCTGCACGCGATCTTCGAGCAGGCGAGGAAGGCGGCCCCCTGCATAATATTCTTCGACGAGCTCGACGCACTCGGGGTCAAGAGGGGTGGCGGGGAGGGCGGCGGAGGGGACAGCTCCGCGATGAGGCTTGCGGTGAACCAGATGCTGGTCGAGATGAACGGCGTTGAGGCCAACCCCGAGGGGATATTCGTCATCGGCGCGACCAACCAGCCCTGGGACATAGACCCCGCGCTCAAGAGGAGCGGCCGATTCGGCGACAGCGTCTACATAAAGCCCCCCACCTACAAGGACAGGAGGGCGCTCTTCGAGTTCTACACCAGGAAGACGCCGCGCGAGCACATCAACTACGGAAGGCTCGCCAGGGCCACCATGGGCTTCTCCCCCGCCGATATCGAGCGCGCGGCAGACAAGGCCAAGATGCTGCCCCTGCTGCACGAGCACACCACCAAGAAGGGGCGCATGCTCACCATGGGCGACATGATGAACGTGCTCAAGGACAAGGACTTCGGCGGCAGCTCGCTCGACGAGTGGTACTCGATGGTCAAGAAGGACGTGATCAGCAAGACGGAGACACAGATGGTCGACGGCAAGAAGCAGGAGATAGTCAAGGAGGGCAAGCTCGACGCCCAGGAGAAGGTAATCTACAAGACCATGGTCAAGGACATAAAGAAGAACACCAGTCCGGCGAGCATGAGGCTCAAGAAGCTGCTCAGGTGGTGGGCGCTAAACCTTTTCTAGTGCTTCGATGGCCAACCGCAACGACAACATGTTCGTCTGGGTCGGCGCGATGATACAGAACGGCGACAAGTTCCTCTTCCTCAGAAGAAGCAACCACACCGAGAACTGGAGGCGCAAGTGGCAGCTCCCTGGCGGCAGGATGGAGTGGGGCGAGTCTCCGCTCGATACGATGAGGAGGGAGGTGATGGAGGAGACCGGGCTCAGCCTCAGGGGCCCGGTGCTTGCCGGCGCCTACACCTCCATGATAAGGTCCAGGAAGGGGGTAGAGTACCACACGCTGCTCATCGTGTTCCACGCCAGAACCAGGAGCTCAAGGGTGAGGCTGAGCGATGAGCACGACGAGTACAGGTGGATGACGGTCAGGGAGGCGCTCAGGTCCGACCTGTTCAAGGACCTGGGCAAGTTCGTGAAGGAATTTAGCGAAACCTGAGGGGCCTCAGCCGGGAATCGAACCCGGACTAGGGGATCCACAGTCCCCCGTGCTGCCCTTACACCACTAAGGCCACATTGCAGAGATATTATGTTGCGTGAGCCTTTTATGTGTTGTTGATTCCCACAACGTAGGCCGCATAGGGCCTTGCCGAGCTCGACACGGCTATCGAGCCGTTCAGGAATCTGACGTTGATGCCGTCCAGATACGCCGATGCCATGACTGACTGGATCCAGCTCCCATATGCGGGGTCCGAGCTGTTGACCGCCGTGATGCTTACCGCTCGGGAAAACGCGGATGCCAGCACGATATTGTCGTAGTAGGAGTACTGGTAAGCGACCGCGTTGAGCTGGGATGCGCCATGCAACAATGCCGCCAGGCCCGATAGCGAGATGAGCAGCGTTATGCCGACAAGGAGGCCGTAAAATCCCATCATACGCAGCTCGTTATGCACATCGTCGTGTAGTTGGACCCGCTCCTGAACGGGGCGCAGAAATCGGAGCGCCTAATGCAGTGGCTCATGTTGCCCGATGAGATGGCGGGGTTGCCGGAGATGCCTATTCCCAGATAGCTGAGCTCATAGTATGCCCTCGCGTTCGATGTGAGGTTTGTGATGCACCCCTTATCCCACTCGGCGAGACATGAGTTGAGCAGCGAGTTGCCGTATATCGCGCCCGATATGTCGAATGCCGCATCCGCCTGGCTCGTGTTCATCGCCGCGGACACGGCGGAGTAGTTGTAAGCGCTGGCAGCCATCGCGGAGATGGAGGCCGACAGCACGGCTACGGCCAGGAATGCTTCCATTATCGCCGCCTGCGCCTTCATGGGATCACTAGCTTATCCGCACCGTAGAGCCGCCGACGGAGATGGACTGGGTGATGTTCACGCCATCTACGCTGGCGTTTATGGTATAGTAGAGCCCGGACACTGGACTGCATAGGTATTCGAAGTTGCCCCCAACAGACGAGAGGGAGCACTGCGGGTTTACCACATTGCTCGAGTTGGTGAACTGGAGCGCCTGGCCATCGTAGCCCTGTATCGCCGATTGTATGGCCGAGAGGTCGGAATCCTGGATGCCGGTCTGGTTGTAGTAGCCCATCACGGAGTCCAGGTTGTTGAGCGCCTGCTCGAAGCTCTGATAGCCCGAAAAGGCGACCGCGCGCCTCGCCCCCGACGCATTGAGCACCACATAGCCCTGTGATGGATCGGGGCCTATCCCACTCACCTCTGTTATCTCCATTATGCCAGTCGGCCTCCCGTATGCATCCCTCAACTCCGATGTGCTGTTGAGGCTGTTGGCCGCCGCCGCAAGCGAGAGTGTCTGGTTGTACAGCCTCAGCTCCATGTCGTATAGGTAGCTCTGCTGCCCAGAGATGGTGGCGTAGCTGCTTGGCGTGGAATTGAGCTTAACGCAGTATGTGGCCCCGACCACGCCGTGCGTCCAGTAGCATGAGTCCGACCATACGTTGAAGTCCCAGTTGGCGTCGCCGCACTGCGCTCCGAACGGGAGCAGGCTGCCCGACCAGCTGTGGTAGCTGCAGTGGCTCCACTCAGTGGCATAGCCTATGCCCACCGGCTGCCCGACGGGATAAACGACCGACTGGTTAGCCGAGCTTATCGATGCCGAGAACTGCGGGCTCGAGCCGCCTCCAGGGGCCGGGCCGATGAACGGCACCGAGTATGTGTAGGCAGTCCCGTTAAGCTCGGTGGAGGTGCCGTTATAGGTTATCTCGACCGAGGCGGACACCGAGCCCGGACCCGATGTGGATGGGATAAAAGAGAACCTGGCCAGCGTTATGCCGTCAGTGATGGCAGGTGCCATGGCGCTTGGAGCCACAATGCCGCCGGTTGAGGTTATGTTGGCTCCGGATATGTAAGCGCCGTAGGGTGCGGTTATCAGCAAGTAAAGGCTATTGCTCCTGTTCAGGTAGCTGGTTCCGCCCAACGAGACGGTGATTGAGTACTGCTCCGGCACCTGCTGCTGGGGCTGGTGGGCTGGCGCGGAGGCATTGTCCAGAGCCGAGAACACGGTAGCCTGGCTGGCCGTGAGATGATGGTACATGGCTAAGCCGACGACTGCCAATGAGGCCGTAGCACCCAATAGGACCATGAACTCAATCGTTGCCTGAGCCCGTTGTGACATTGGAACCACTTAGCAAGTACACATACCCGCCCATCGTGAGCATCCTCCCGACAGGGGGGCTGTTGGCAAGGATTGCGGGATTGACGGGGGCTGGAGCTTCGGAGCCTGGAATCTGCCACGCATACCCTGCGACGCGATATGCATTGGCCAGCTCCTGTAGCGTTATCGCATGGCTGAGCGCGTGGCTATGGACCGATATGCCTGATTGCAGTGCGCCCTGAACAAGCTCTGAATGATAGGCAAACGCGGCGAAGAAGGCCAGAAACACGGCCACCGATGCAAGAAGCTCCATCTCTTGTAACATATTCTTACCTCATCACCATCTGGCCCGCTAGGGCGCTCAGCCCATTTGAGTTGATCGCATACATATGGTCCATGCGGTGCTGGCTTATAAGCGCCGCGGCGCCAGCACCGGAACCGATGCTGGCGAGCGAGAGGCAGAACGCAGCAGCAATCAGTAGCGCAATCGCTGCACCCGCCATTATCTGAGCTCTCATGTGTCCACCGTGAGGGCGTAGCTTCCGTTCGACGCCCTGTACATCAGCAGCCGCTCCGGCCCTCCGGACTGCCCGCATATTGCGCCACTCGCAATCGTGAGCTCAGAAGCAAGCGCTATGGAATATCCGCCAATAGTCATGGTGCCGTTGGCGAACGTGGCGTTACATATCGACTTCGGCACGTACGCAGAGAATTCGGAGCTCGAGTAGCCCACGTTGGAATTTATCACAGCAGCGAGCTCCTCGGCGTAGGCATTATCGGCAGTGGTGCCCTGCACAGAGACCCCAATTGAGAATATCCTAAGAGACACCACTAACGATGCGATGGCCATCGCAGCATAGACCATGAACTCCACCGAGAGCTGTGCTCGTGCCATGGCGCTCACTTTATCCCAGATGTCAAGTTACTGAGTTGGGTGGAGAGCTGTGATGCTATGCTCTGGTTGGAGCCGCCCATGAAGGCATGCAGCGCCGTGCCCTTCAACTGGGTCACCATAGCCAGAGCTATGACAATTACGATGCTTACTGCCGATAGCATCATTATGTACTCCAGCGAGCCCTGCCCTTTCCTGCTCCTTGCGAACGCAAGGAGCGCCATTGCCTCGTCCATATACGGTACCTGTATCTGCATGTTTTGCATTCTAACACCTAAAGCATAGACATCGCGAGCGCAGACGCAATCCTGAACACCGCAATCCCTACGGCTGCGCTGGCTGCGGACTTGGCTGTCTTTTCAAGGAATCCGTATGGGGCATATCTGAAGTTTATCGTGTTCGAGACGGCTATGAACAGGGACATTATGAGCGCAAAGCCGTCTGGGCTTACCGACATAACGGAACTGTTCAATATAGTGGCAAAGCGGAGTATGTCCATGCTTATGCCAGCGAATATGGGGAGGAATAGCATAGTTCCAAATCGTATTATTGCGGCAGCCCCGGCTGCGCTCCCCGCAGCCCTTTCCCTGAGCGAGAGATCGGCCTCCATCGTCTGCACCTGTTCCTTCAGCTGCAATAGTATGTCAGAGCCATTGTCGAGCCCATTGACGACTGTCCAGATTACTGTTCTGAGGTATTCGGAATCGGATCCCAGCAAAGCCGAGAACGCTCCCTGCGCATCCCCCGATAGCCGGTACGCCCTAATTGCATCTATGAGCTTATCGTAAAACCGCATGCTCGGGCTGGCCGATTCGGTGAGAAGAGACACAATATCTATATCCGCCGTATGGTACTCGACGATGTTGCTCGCTAGCCGCAATGCGTCTCTGTCAAAGCTTCTGGTTTTGGAAAGCCTTAATAGTACAAGGAGAGCGGCAGCAGAGCAGGCACAGAGGACCGTGCCCAGATAGATGTTGTAGAACAGCGAGGACGCTGCTGAGACCGCGGATACCGCCAGTATTGCAGCGTATGACTTATCTTGTCTCATACTGACCAGCCACGCTTGCCCTCAGCGCCGAGGAGGCGCAGGGTAGCACGAGCAGCATCGTTATCGCAAAAGCCAAGTACTGGAAAGCGGAATAATAGACTATTGAGTAACCCACAAAAACGAACATGGCGAACGATGGAACGACGGTGCCCAGCGCCATGCTCACGGTCACCTGCTTCTGCAACTTCGAGATGAAGCGCTCGGATCCGACCCTCTGTTTAGCGTTATATTCATCTACAATCCCCTTCAACGATGTCCCAGGTTCCATGCCGTCCCTGTAATCTCTACCAAACTCGTAGAGCGGGGCCAGGGAGGGGGACCTGCTGCTCTGCTTCAGTGCCTGAACTGCTTCATCAAGATCCTGGCCCAGCCGCATCCGGTTGGTAACCTCCAAAAGTGCGTTATGGGTTATCGGCGCCATTGAGGCGCTGGTAGATTCGATGGCTCTAGTCAGTGAGTAAAAAAGGGGCTTGCGATTGTGCGTCACGTTAGCGTAGGTCACGGAGAGAGCATGTATGAGAGCCCGCTCCTCGTTGGATTCGCGCCTCTTCCTGAACAGCCTCACCCCCCATACCATGGAAATGCAGATGAGTGGGATGCCTGCAAGAAGGGAGGTAACGGTAGGACCCGCTCCAAAGACAGCGAATATTACGGCTTCGGCAATAGCAAGGTAGGTGACATCAAAAGCTAGGGTGCAGATGAGATCGCAGCTCAAGCTGGCGGATAGTCGAGCCTTTGAGCCCTTGTCTGCAGGAGACACATGTTGCGGTGTATGGGTCTTCATCTTATCTCGCCAAACTTCCCTATGTAATCGTTAACCGATAGGCAGTTATCCGACTCAAGGAGGCCTTTTAGGAAAGTTGTGCGCCTCTTAAGCTCCTTTACTGCCATGCTATGCGTCAGCCTCCTGCTTGATGCGTAAGCGGACACGACCTTTGAGTTCTCCATCAGGGCAGCATCAACAACGCCATTAGTTACAATATTTCTGAATAAGCACTGGCCATTGCCTGCGGCTGCATCGTCTACGCTGATCTCGCCTCTGCACAGCCACAAGTATTCAGTTACTTGCTCGACCGCCCTTGTCCTGATATCTCTATGCCTCATAAAGATGGACACGTCGAGCATGGATATCAACTGCTCCTCCACACTCATTGGCCTCGAACGTAGCCTATCGAGCAGTGCCTGGCCACTACTGGTGCTATGCATCGTTGTCATGAAAGGTATGCCCAAATTGGAACCGGAGAGCACCTCTTTGGCCTCTCCACCTCTTATCTCTCCCACTATTAGCCGGTCAGGCCTCAGATGGAGGGAATTTATCACTTGATCTCTCAGGCTGGGCCGCCCAAGCAGCGAGGAGCCCTGCAGCGATACCACGTTAATGAGGTCGCCATACCTGAGCTCGTTGACGTCTTCTTCTATGGCTATGACTCGATGATAGCTGGGCATCAGCACGTGGAGAGCCATTAACAGCGAGGTCTTGCCCGATGCCGGCGCGCCAGATATCACTATGTTGAGGTTTGCATCTATCGCCACCCAAAGGTACGCGAGAAGCTCTGGGGAGACCGTCTTGAGCAGCATAAGCTTCCGTATGTCCATGCGCTTGCCGCCACTGAGCCTTATTGAGGCGAGCGGGCCATTGAGGGAGTACGGCTTGAGCTGGGCGTGCAGCCTTGAGCCATCAGCAAGCTGGGCATCGACTATGGGATTCGCGCTGTTGAGCTCCCTCTCCGCACAGGATATCAGCTTGTTTACCACGTACCTGAGCTGGCGTTCTCCTCTAAATCTTAGGTTTGTGGTGCAGTAACCGTACGACGCGTGATAGACTCCTATGTTAGAACCTGGAGAATTCACAACTATCTCCTCTATTTCAGAGTGGTTGTCCATCAGCATACTTAACGGCCCGCAACCCACAGTCTCGTGTGCAAGGATATATGCGAGAAGCTCCTTGCCCTCCTTGGTGTCAATTCCCTGGAGGATCGAAAGCGCTAAAGGCCTTGAATACTGCACAGCTTCCTTCGAATAAGTGTCAGCCTGCTGGTCCTTTAGCGAGTCTACCAACGTCCTCTTGCACTCCCTCAGTACCCTGATGTCAGATGGTGTAATCCGAGGCGCTGATATGCAGTACAGCACCTGCTGGCCTCGCCTACCTATGGAGACAAATAGTTCTGGCCTCTCCTCTGACACCTCTGATGGGTAGTCTTCCGTAAGCGTGAAGCTCAGCTCCGATGGATTGGGCGGGTTGATTGCCTTATGCACTGCAGTGAGCTTTCCAAAGATGGGGCTAAATTGATGCACCATGCCAAATACCTATGTTATTACCAATATTACATTATAGTTTACTTAAGTAAAATTATTATACCTTTGTATAAAGCGTAATAGAAGTGTCGCTCGTGGAGGCGCCGCACCTGAGGTTAACTGTGATACATAACCAGTCTGGAGCGTAAAAGGGGCTGCGATACGTTTATAAAGCTTTATTGCGATTATCCATTCATGGTAAAGAAAGAGAAGGACAAGGACGAAATCTGGGCCCTTAGAAAGGTAATAAGCAGGCCCAATTACGCCGTAATGTCGCTTTTACTACAGAAGTCTCCGAGGACAACAAGGGAGCTATACGCCATATTGGAGAAGAAGTTCACAAGGAAGACGCTTATTATAACGTTGAGGGAGCTCTCGCTCGACCTCAATGTCATACAGCCCACACATATAAGAACTGAAAAGGGCTACGGATTGGGATACAGGCTCAACCCAAAGGTTAAGGAGATAGTGAAGAGCGTCCAGAAGTTCTCGAAGATTATAGAGAACGTAAGGCAGATTTAAGCTTAACTCCCCTTCACGCCAACCTTTTTCTGTTCGCCATACATCTCTATTATCTCCTTTGTTGTAGTGGCCTCTTCAGCTGACTTGTCCTGCCTGATTGCCGTTTCCCCAACGAGCCTTGGGAACCTCAAGGCGTATCCCACGTCTGTGCCATCTTCCTGCCTTTCCCTGCCGCAGGTGTGCGTAGGCGACTTGGTTATCTCGTCGGCCATTACGGTGACCACGTACTTTGGATAGACCCAAAAGTCTGGTTCCACTATGGCATCCACCCTTGCAGGCTTGGACTTGACCTTTATCTTGTCGAGAAGCTCCTTGAGCTCGACCATCTGCTTTTCAGTGAATCCCGAGCCTATCCTGGATATGGTCTCGAACATATCCCTCTTCTGGTTGTAGACCGCACCAAGCAAACCTCCGAACTTGAATTCTGCCCTACCTCCCCTGCCGAGGAAGTACCCCACTATAACCAGATCGACGGTGTCTGAGAGCTCACCTTTATAGCTTCTTTTTAGCTTGATCCATGAGAATTTCCTCGCCCCTGCGATGTAGGGGGCCTCGAGATCCTTGGTCATTATGCCCTCAAGCCCTTCGGCTATCGCTTCCTCGAAGAATGTCTCCAGCGCCTTCGGCGAGCTCGTAATTATCTTAGTGGTGGGTAGTATCCGCTTCCCCTTTGCAAGTATCCTCTCGAGCTCTTCCCTCCTCCTTTTGTATGGTTCCCTAAGCCAGTCTTTGTTGCCCAGATACATAAGGTCGAAGGCGAAGAGATGAAGAGGCAGTTCCTCAACTTTCTCTTTTATTCCGTGCTTTCTCTTCCTCTGTATGGTCTCCTGGAATGGCAGGAACTCTTTCGTAGCCTCGTTGTAAGCAATAGCTTCTCCCTCGAATATAATCTTCTCTTCGTGGACCTCGTTGAGCGTTGCCTCTATGATGTCAGGGAACATCTCGGTCACATCCTCAAGCCGCCTTGAGAACAGTCTTATCTTCTTGCCACTCTTGTGCACCTGCAGCCTGAAGCCATCATACTTATGTTCCACTGCTGCGATGCCATTCATGCGCTCCAGTATCTCTTCGGCGGTGGGTAGCCTCTCGGCAAGTGCTGGCCTTATTGGCTTGAATATGGAGACGTGCATAGCCGTTATGGCTGGCATGCCTCCAGACACTAGCGTCTCTGCTATGGTGCCTAGGTCGCTGCATATGTTGTATGCTGCCTCAAGTTCCGCCTTGGCCCCTCTCCCACCAGTCGCCATCGACGAGAGTGCCTCGAGTATCGTGGCGTCGCCCACGCCCAACCTGAGCTGGCCCAGCGGATATCTGGCGATGTACTTGGCCTCCAGCGGCGTGGAGGAGGCAAACATGTTAGCAAGCATCTTTATCTTGGCCTCCTTGCTACCAGGGCCCGAGGTCTTGGCCACCCTCATCATCGTGTCGTATACTTCTGATACGGTATTGCTGCTCTGCCTCATGCTCTTCAGCTTGGACTCAGACCTCAGCTTCTGTGCAGTCAGGCCAAGGTCACCGCTCTTCTTGTATTCCCGCTCCACCTGTCCCTTGGTAAATCCGGTGGCTACGGCTATGGCCTCCTGGGCCATCTTCTCAGCAACGCCGAACTCTATGCCCTCAAAGGGTGGAAGGAGGGTGCCCTGGGTCATGTACACGATCTTGGATATCTCGCCCGCACCGGATTCCTTGAGCGTCCCGGTGAGTAGCTCTATCATCTTGAGCCTTGAGGAGACGCCCTCGAGCCGCTCGTAAGATTCGGCAAGTTTGGAGAACTGCATCCTATCCCATGCCGCGGTGCGGCTTAAGCCTTAATCAGGAGTGACATGTGGCCGATGAGCTGCTGATCCACGGGCAGTTGCTCTGGGTTGAGCACCTGTTGCCACCCATATCGAAGTTTGTGCTTGATGATGAAGAGCAGCTTAGCCCGGTAGTCACCCCCACAGTGGCGTTGTTGCCCTGGAAGGTATTCTGGTTGGAGTTTATGATGGATATCCCCGTGAAGCTGTTGATGGCAGTATTGTTGGTCACCGCTACGGATGTGGCATTGTTAACCTGATATGCGAACGTGGCGCCGCTTACCCTGTTGTTGAGGATTGTGCCTGAACCTCCGCCAACGAAGTTGATCCCTTGGTAGGGCGCGGTTATGTTGTTGGCCCTTGCAATGGAGCCCTGGGTGTTGAGCATCGTTATCGCAGCCAGACCGGATGTCTGGTTCTGTATGGATATGGTGTCGTTCTGAACAGTGAGCTGAGCCGTATTAGACGCAAATACGGGGTTGGAGAAGCCCTTGAGCACGCAGTTTAGCAGCTTGTCGTTGTGGCCGTTCTGGAAGTAGGCAAACGTTCCACCGTTGGTGGCTATTACGGTGTGGCCCTGGCAGTTGACAACGGTCGTATTCGCCGTCACGCTCATGCAGGTGGAGCCGAAGCCGTAGGCCGCGTCAGCGCTTAGGAGTATGGTGTCTGGGGAGGAGACCAGGCTGCAGCCTATGGGAGTGACAGGAAGGGGCACTGCGGCGAGCCACTTGCAGCCGCTCTTTGTTGTCCCGTAGTTGATTCCCCCGGTCTGGTCGTTGACTCCCGAGTTCCCATGGCAAATGTAATCATACCCGTTGTTGAGAGTCATGGTATTGTTGGATATCCTGTTGCTCTTGGACGTGCCGCTGAGCTCGATGCCTATGTAATCAGAGAGGCCATAGTTGTTGGTCACTATGTTGTTGTTGGAGTTTATCATCTCCATGCCAACGCCGATGTTGCCCGCATATGTTAGGTTAACGTAGCTAACGGTGAAGTGGCTGACGTTGCTCATGTAGAGCGTAGCGTTGCTGGCCCCAGTGGAGAGGCTGGAGAGCAGATAGCCGGAGGACACGTTGCTGAGGTATACACCGTACCTGCTGCCTGATGCGGTGATGCCGCTCATGAACAGGTTGGACGTGTCGGTCGCATTGACCGAGTCGTAGAGCCCATAAAGACCGCAGTTGGTTATTGTGACGTTGTCCCTGTTGTTTAGCTTTATGACTGCGCCAGGAGTGGAGCCGAGCCCGGTTATCACCCTGAAGTTGCATGAGAGCGCCACGTTGTCTGCGGTTATGTTAAGGCAGTTTGACTGGGCGTTGACTATGTTTGAGGTGAGCGAGTAGTTGCCTGAGTGGGTTATCGCTCCGCAAGAGCTTATCGGGTAATAGGGTAGCAGGGAGGTCTTCTTTACGGTGCAGCCGGCCCACTCGGCGTTGGTCAGGCCGCAGCTCGTGCCCTGCATTATGTTGTAGCTCGTGTTGGCCGAGTCCGCGGTTGCATAGACGTCGTATGAGGTGCTGTTGAGCACCGAGCCCCCCTGGAATATGTTGCCGAGCGAGGAGGCGAGGTAGATGCCGTACTGGTTCTTCAGCATGGTTGGGTTCCCGATGACATCAGAAGCCGCATTGTACATATACAGCCCGAAGTTGCCGGACGACGCAGAGGCATTCTGGACAGACACGGAGGTGGTGTTGGAGAGCGATATGGCGTATTGGGACGAGTTGGTTATCGTTACGTTCCTCACATGGGACTGAGACAGGTTGACGAGCTGTATGCCGGTGTTGAAGCTGGATATCCTGCAGTTTTCTATGGTCACGTTGAATTGGTGGGAGGAGTATATCGCATAGCTGCCACCGGTAATGGCATGCCCGTTGCAGTCGAGCACCACGTCGCTGGATGCTATGTTTATGCACCTTATGTTGTCATAGACCGCGGCAGGGTTCGATATGTTCATGTACGCGGCCATGCTTATGTCCCCAGATAGGGTATATGTACCTGGCGAGTTTATCGAGCCGCACCCGCCCACGCCAGTGCCCAGGCTAATTGCGGAGAGGTTGGCCGGTATGTTGGTTCCCCTGCACGAGAGGAAGCCGCAGCCGGTGTTGTTGGTGCAGATGTTGGCCGATGCAGTCGAGCTTCCGGGGTAGCTTGAGCCTACAGAGCAGTAGAACGAGGATGGCGTGCCGTTTAGGAAGTTGGATAGATAGCTGTTGCCCGTGGAGTTGATCCTTATGCCGTAGAACTGGTTGTACTGGACGGGGTTGTTAGATATCCTGTTGTTAGTGGAGCCGTTGGTGACGTACATCGCGCCGGTGCCGCTCGAGGACTTGGACATATAGTTGTTTGCCACGCTGCTGTTTCTGACCCCGGACATCACCAGCTCCGATATGTAGTTCTGAGTAAGGTTGTTGTTGAGCACGCTGACGCCGCTGGACGAGCTTACTAATACACCGTATGAGAAGTTCCTTACCGTGCAGCCGACTATGGAGACGTTGGACCTTCCGCGCGCGAGTATGCCGTAGCTGAAAGGAGAGTAGTTGACGAACGGGCCGGAGCCGGTTATCCTGTTGTTGCTGCAGTATACGCCCACGTTGTCAGAGGTCACGTTTATGCAGGCGCCGGCAGTGGCTGAGGTCTTGGTGCTCTGTGCCAGCACGTACCTTCCGGGCTTGCTCAGAGTGGCGCACCCGTAGATTATCCCGCCTTGGGTGCCACTGGTCAGTATGGATGTGGTGGATGTGCTCAGCACTGAGTGCGAGCCAGTGAAGAACACCTGAGCCACAACGGCCACGACCAGTATTATTACGCCTATCACTATGGGCAGTATCTTGAAAAGAGAAGGAACCCTGGGGCCCCTCTGCGGGTTTATGGTGCCGTATTCCGGCACCTCTACGCTCTGCTCGGTAGGCTGGGCCTGCTGCCCCTCTCCCTGCTGCGGTGATTCCTGCGGATTCCCTCCGCTGCTGTCATCCATTACGAGCATGGCATAGCACCTGAGCAACGCTAACTATATTAATGCTCTGTTATTTAAATCATTCTACGGCATATGCGCCTCGGTAGCTCAGTGGTAGAGCGCTTGTTTCGTAAACAAGAGGTCGAGGGTTCAATCCCCTCTCGGGGCTTACATTCCCGATTGGCGTAGTCAGGAGTCTGGCTTTTATAGCTATCCAGCGCAAGTGATTCGATGCAAGACATTGACGACGTAATGAGGGACGTACAGGACAGGGAGCGGAGGGACAGTGGAGGCGAGGTGGAGAGGGACAGTGCTATAGGCAACCTGGATTATGAAGAGAAGGCGCAGAGGCCCGTTGAGCCTTCGGAGGCGCAGGCGGCCAGGAGGATAAACATAGGGAGGGTCGAGCACTTCTTCAACAAGATAAACGTAGTGGCCATGCACCTCACAGGGACGCTTAGGGTGGGCGACACCATAGAGATAGACGGACCGGAGGGAAGGACCAGGGCCAGGGTATCGGAGATGCAGATCGACAGGAAGGACGTGGAGGTCGCATCCTACGGGGACGACGTTGGCGTGAAGGTTGAGGGGCCGGTGAGCGAGGGGAGCGAGGTCTACCTGATTGGCTGAGCGCCGCTGCAGATAAATAAGTATCGGATAGATTATTATCTAGTGGGCTTATGCCGAGGACCGTCATAGCAGTGAGATGCAACGAGGACGATCACGCACACGATACGGAGTTTTCCATAAAGCTGCTAAAGAACAAGGGAGTACTGGACGTGATAGAGACATTTGTGAGGCTGGGGGAGGAGAGGAAGGGAAAATTGAGGAGGGACTTCTGCATGCTGGTCGAATCCGACGGGGACAGAAGCACGGTGGCAAAACTCATCAAGTCATTGAGGCAGGACAAGAGCGTCAGGTACGCACTCAGGGCAAAGGAACAGGAAGTGCCCATATGATCCCCACTATTTGTAAGACAATAAACTTCGCCGCGAATCAAGCTTTATAAATCTATAAGTGGCAACTGTACTATGCCCACGAAATTCGTCGTAGTGCTCGGCTCGCTCATGAGCGGGCTCGGCAAGGGAGTGGTCACTGCTTCTATACTCAGGATGCTCGACTTCTACGGGTACAACATCCTTCCCCTGAAGTTCGACGGATACCTCAACTACGACTGCGGGACGATGAACCCGTAC
>JAGWGP010000080.1 GCA_028867285.1 Microcaldota archaeon
TTCATGATGTCCTGCAGTCCGGCGACGCCGAGGGGCGTGGGTATGCTGAAGCCCTTCGACTCGGTAGGTATGAACACCATCATGTTCTTGCCGTTGAGGCTTATCTCGTACATCATGTTGAGCGACCTGAGCTGCATCGCATACATGTTGCTCTGGTACTTCTTGGCGGCGTCCACCATCTTGTCAGCCGCGAGCGACTCGCTCTCCGCAAGCGTGACCCTTGCCATCTTCTCCCTCTCGGCTGTGGCGACCTTGGACATCGCCTCCTGGAGATCCTGGGGTATCTTGACATCCCTGAGCTCAACGGATATCGCGGTGACGCCCCACTCCGCTATCCTCTCCTGTATCAGCGCCTTTATGTCGTCGCCCATGATGTCCCTGCCCGCGAGCATCTCCGAGAGCAGGCTCTTGCCTATTATGTCCCTCAGGGCGGTCTGCGATGCGAGCTGCACCGAATTCGTGTATGACTGCACCTTCAGTATTGAGTTCTCGGGATCCTTCACCTGCCAGAAGAGTATCGCGTCGACGTTGACTGGAACGTTGTCCTTTGTGAGCGTCTGCTCAGCGCTGAACGTGGTGCTTATCACCCTCAGGTCGAGGGATATCGGGGTGGACTCTATCAGGGGGAGTATCGCTATGAGCCCAGGCCCTATCATGCCCTGGTACCTTCCCAGCCTGAGCACCGGCATCCTGTTCCACTCGCTTATGACCCTCACGGACATGCCGAGCAGTATCAGGAAGGCTATCACGGACACTATGCCGGTCGATACGGGATCGGATGTCCCGAGCCAGACGAGCACGCCTATGACTATAGCTATCAGCAGGTCGATCAGTATCGCGGCACTTGAGCCAGGATAAGTCCTCATTGTCTCACCACCTTAATCTGCATGTTCAGCTATAATAATATTTGCTGCCATATCTGGTCCGAGTGTAGGTGGCAAGATGGACGAGTTGGAGAGGTCTTACGTGCAGCGCCTGTACATGGCGGAGATGCTCCACTGGAAGGT
>JAGWGP010000081.1 GCA_028867285.1 Microcaldota archaeon
CCCATTATCTCGTTTATCATGCGCTTTGCGACGTCCGCCTCCCTTGGCGTGGGCTTGACGTCCCTGAGCACTGCAGATGCCAGCGCTCCAAGCCTTTTGGCGACACCCTTCGGCAGCTCCGCACCCTCCGTTCTCACCGAAACACCTTCCGTATATGGATGCAAGACAAGCTATTTAAACCTCTTCGGCAATTTATACTTCACAAGGCTTTGGGTGTATTTATGGCAAAGGACATGCTCACAAAAATGGAGTACGTCAGAAGCTTTATCAAAAAGCCAAGCACGCCCAAAGTAGATGACAACGTTTGGGAACTTTTGGGGGTATGCCTTGGCGATGGGTGCTTATCCGAATACACAAACAACTACGATAATCAAGTTCGCCACACTGTATTATTTACTGGAAACGCCCGTGATGACTATGGCTATTATTTCGATCATCTGGTACCGCTTATAAACTCAAAATTTAACATAGCAGTGCACCCTCGTATAAGATTCGACTGTAATACGATAAATATTTTCATTAGCAACAAAATCATATTTGACTTTTTTAACGGTTTAGGAATGCCAACAGGACACAAAAAAGGCAAACTAGAAATTACCCCCAAATTGTCCCATTCCAAAAAAAGTGCAAAGGCAGCAATCCTTCGTGGCTTATTTGATACCGATGGACACATCTTTGCACGAAAAGATGAAGGTTACAGATATCCCCACATAAAAATAACGAGTGCTACTCCTTACTTCCTAGTTCAATTGAAGGATTTAATAAGGGAATTCGGTTTACCTGCTTACATACATGATATTGATGTACAACTTAGGGGCTCTAAAAATATCAAAAAGTGGATGGAGCTTATTGGCACTTCACACCCAACACATCAAGCAAGATATGCCTCGTGGCTAGAAACCGGCAAACTACTGCCTAAATATATATCTTAACTAATAATATCTTCGTAAGACATCACTTATTCGGGCTCTTAGCTCAGTAGTACGAGCGTTCCGTTC
>JAGWGP010000082.1 GCA_028867285.1 Microcaldota archaeon
TGCGGCATCACGCCGTCAGTCGCGGAAACGACGAGAATCGCCCCGTCCATTTGCGCGGCGCCGGTAATCATGTTCTTGATGTAATCGGCGTGGCCCGGAGCGTCGATGTGGGCGTAGTGGCGCTTCGCCGTTTCATACTCGACGTGAGCAAGAGAGATGGTTACGATCTTGCTCTCGTCGCGGACAGTCCCGCCTTTCGCAATGTCGGCGTAGGCTTTGGTCTTGGCAAGCCCGTCGCGGGACTGCACCTCAAGAATGGATGCGGTCAGCGTGGTCTTGCCGTGGTCGACGTGGCCAATGGTACCGACGTTCACGTGCGGCTTCGAACGATTAAACTCAGCCATGGGTTTATTTTACTTGCCGGCTTGGGGCGAGCGCGCGCTCGTCTGTCCGAGCCGCCCGCCCGGAGGCGGAAGGCTGCCCTGCGCAGCGGCTATAGTAGCTAATAATAAATGATCGCCTTTTTATAAACAAAACAACGGCTTGCCTCTCCCCAAACCACCGGAAACAGAAAGGCAAAAAGCGCAAGGAGAATAATAGCAGAACGGCTTTTATTGTC
>JAGWGP010000083.1 GCA_028867285.1 Microcaldota archaeon
TGGCTTCGTGTTCCAGTTCCACCATTTGATCCAGGCCTTTCCGGTGCTCGACAACGTGCTCATGCCGGCCCTGGTGCAAGGCGTGCGCCGCAGCCGCGAACTGGAGGCGCAAGGGCTGGCGCTGCTCGACGCCGTGGGCCTGGCGGCGCATGCGCACAAGCGGCCGAACGAGCTGTCGGGTGGGCAGCAGCAGCGCGTGGCCATTGCACGCGCCTTGCTCACGCGTCCGCCGCTGGTGCTGGCGGACGAGCCCACCGGCAACCTCGACACCCACAGTGCCGACGACGTGTTCGCGTTGCTGCGCCGCTTCAACCACGCGTTCGGTTGCGCCGTGCTCGTCGTCACCCACGACCCGCGCCTGGCGCAGCGCTGCGACCGCATCCTCAACCTGGTGGACGGCATGATCGTGCGCGATCAGCCGGTGGCGCCGGGGTCCGCGCCAGAACCCGCGCAGCAACCCGCGGCCACCTGAAGCGCTGCCAGCGCGCAAACCCCAGTCGTGCGCCAGTGCCCCGGCTGGCCCTA
>JAGWGP010000084.1 GCA_028867285.1 Microcaldota archaeon
GGTCACGCCGCGCACGCCGGCGTGCAGCACGTCATCTGCCATCTTGAACGCATCGGCGAACGTGGTGCGTTCATTGGCGACCCGGAACAGGTTCTGGTTCGGGATGATGAGCAGCGTGTCGACGTACTTGGTCATCTCCTCGATGCCGTGTTCAGCCGTCTTCATCCGGTGCGTGCCCTCGAAGTGGAAGGGCTTGGTGACAACGCCAACGGTGAGGATGCCGGCTTCGCGCGCCGCGCGGGCGATGACCGGCGCCGCGCCCGTGCCTGTGCCGCCGCCCATGCCAGCGGTGATGAAGACCATGTTGGAGCCTTCAAGCGCCATCATGATCTCGTCGAGCGCCTCTTCGGCAGCGATCTGGCCCACGTCGGGCCGCGATCCGGCGCCAAGGCCGCGCGTGACGGTAATGCCGAGCTGGATGCGGCGCTCGGCCAGCGATTGCTTCATTGCCTGGGCGTCGGTGTTGCACACGATGAACTCGCACCCGACGAGGTTCGAGCGGATCATGTTGTTGACAGCGTTGC
>JAGWGP010000085.1 GCA_028867285.1 Microcaldota archaeon
GCAGGGTTCTCGGCGTATCCGCGCGAACTCGACTACGCGAAATTTGTCGACATTACGCGCGAGGTCGGCGCCGTTTCGGTGATGGACATCGCGCATATCGCCGGACTCATCGCGGGCAAGACCGCGAAGAATCCATTTGATTACGGCTTCGACATCATGACGACCACTACGCACAAGACGCTTCGCGGCCCGCGCGGCGGGATGATACTCGTGCGCGACAGCGCGGAGCTCGCGAAGAAAATAGACAAGGCGGTGTTCCCGGGCCTGCAGGGCGGCCCGCACATGCACCAGATAGCCGCGAAGGCGGTCGCCCTCGGCGAGGCGCTCCGTCCGTCGTTCAGAGGGTATACGAAGCAGATACTCGCGAACACGAAAGCGATGGAGAAAGTGTTCAAGAAGCACGGCGCGCGCATGCTCACCGGCGGTTCCGACAACCACCTCATCCTGCTCGATGTGTGGAGCTCATTTGGCATCTCGGGAGGAGAAGCGGAGAAGCTCTTAGACCGCGCCGG
>JAGWGP010000086.1 GCA_028867285.1 Microcaldota archaeon
TTTACCCGAACTCGCAATCGCACTCGGGCTGTCGCCCGCAGACGCACAAGCGCGCTTTATCGCCATGGGCGAACTGGTGAGCATCAATCAGAAACTCACCGATTCAACGGCAGAGCGCCTGGCAGCCGAATGTGGCGCTGCTATCAAGTTCAAGGTTCCCCCGAAGTCAAGGCAGATGGCTCGACGGCATGGCGCTGGCGCCGAGGCGCAGACGCGGCCACCCGTGGTTACCGTGATGGGCCACGTGGACCACGGCAAGACCACGCTGCTCGATACGATCCGAAAGGCCAACGTTGCGGGTGGCGAATTTGGAGGCATCACGCAGCACATTGGCGCCTACCAGGTAGAAGTGGAACACGACGGCGAGAAGCGCAAGATTACATTTATCGATACTCCAGGTCATAAGGCGTTTACCGCCATGCGCGCCCGTGGCGCTTCGGTGACCGATATCGTGGTGCTGGTGGTTGCTGCGGACGATGGCTTGATGCCCCAGACGGACGAAGCC
>JAGWGP010000087.1 GCA_028867285.1 Microcaldota archaeon
GTGAGGAAGGAGCGCATCAGGTTGCGCCGGATCTCCCGCAGCGCGATCAGCAGCGTGTTCCGGTTCATGGCGCGGCCTTCCTGGTGTCTTTGTCGCTCTCCACCGTGCCGTCGACGAAATACACCTGCCGGTGCGCATAGTCGGCCATCGCCGACTCGTGGGTCACCATCAGGACGGTGATGCCCATGTCCCGGTTGAGCGCCGCCAGCAGTTCCATGATTTCGTGGCTGCGCCGGGTGTCGAGGTTGCCGGTGGGCTCGTCCGCGAGCAGCACGGTGGGGTGGGTGACGATGGCCCGGGCGATGGCCACGCGCTGCTGCTGGCCGCCGGACAGTTCGGCCGGGGTGTGGTCTTCCCAGCCGGCCAGGCCAACCTGGTCCAGGGCCGCGCGTGCGGCGGCGTGGCG
The DNA here is from genome assembly GCA_028867285.1 of Microcaldota archaeon. Taxonomy (GTDB): domain Archaea; phylum Micrarchaeota; class Micrarchaeia; order Micrarchaeales; family Micrarchaeaceae; genus JAGWFU01. Next base: position 407 of record JAGWGP010000087.1, read on the forward strand.
GCTGGCCGGAGATTCGCCCCGGTACAGCAGCGGCAGCTCGACGTTTTCCAGGGCGCTGGTGCGGGCCAGCAGGTTGAAGCCCTGGAACACGAAGCC
>JAGWGP010000008.1 GCA_028867285.1 Microcaldota archaeon
GGTCATGGCCCTGAGCTTCGGCGGCTATCTCGCCGGCTCGCTGGGCAATGCGGTGAGCCCGGTGGTCATCGCGATAGCCACGGTCGTGGCGCTGAGCCTGATAAACTACGTGGGCGTCAAGGACTCGGCCAGGCTCTCCGCGATACTTACGGTGATAAAGCTGCTGGTGCTCGCGGTGTTCGTGCTGGTGGGCGTGTTCTTCATAAGGCCGGAGAACTACGTGCCCTTCGTGCCGAACGGGTGGGGCAGCGTGCTGGTCGGGTCCGCGTTCATCTTCTTCGCCTACACCGGCTTCGCCAGGGTCACCACGCTCGGCGAGGAGGTGAGGGATCCGAAGAGGACGATACCCAAAGTGATCCTATCGTCCGTGCTCATATCCATGGTGGTGTACCTGGTGGTCATGGTGGTGCTCATAGGGATGACAAGCTACGGCAACGTGGCGGGCTCGTCGTCGCCGCTTGCCACCGCGATAATAGCGGCAACACACGACAGGCTGCTCGGCGCGGTGATAGCCATAGGCGCCATGTTCGCCACGATAAACGTGGCGCTGATGATGGTACTCGGGCTTTCAAGGGTGATATTCGCGATGGCGAGGAACGGCGATCTGCCAAGGGTGTTCTCGAGATTGAGCAGGTTCGGGACGCCGGGCTACGCGATACTTTTCACCTCGGCCGTGATGGTGGCCGCGATACTGGCCACGAGCTACAGGCAGATAGTCGCGATCAGCAACGCGGGCTCGCTGTTGAGCTACATAGTGATCAACGGCGCCCTCTTCGCGCTGCTCCTGAAAAAGCCGGGCGTCTTCGGGAGGCGGCTGTACAGCAGGAGCTACTTCAAGGCGGTGCCGGTGGCCGGGATGGCGCTCGCCTTAATACTCATGTCGTTCCTGACGAGGCTGAGCCTGGCGCTGATCGCGGTCGTGCTGGTGCTCATAACGGCGTATTACCTATTCCTGAGGAGCAGAGGGCGCGGATGACCGATCAGACGTCCACGACCACGCTTATGGAGTAGCCTTTCGTCCCCTTCTTGGCCGAGAGGTCGTATCTAGATATCCCCTTGACGTCGAAGTTGCCGTACGCCTGCTCCTGCGTCTTGCACACGAGAGTGGCAGAGAGGGAGAATTTCCCCCTGGATTCAGTTATCTTGAGGCCAGCGAGCTCGTACGGAAAGACGCCCTCCGAATCGGCGATGGAGAGCGCGTCCTGGAGCGAGTACCACAGAAGGTCCTCCATCGTGCCTGCGCTGTCCTTTATCCTGATACTCCTGGTTGGGGACTTGAGCTTCGATACCCTGCTTATGTCGGACAGCGTGGCGAAGAGGCCGAGGAAGGCGTTGCCCACTGCCTTCTCCATTGTGGGGCCGTTGGCCATGTATTCGACATCGGCAGTGTGATCCACGAACCTGTATCCTCTCGGCATGCTCACATCCTTTCGTCAAGCTCGAACAGCTTGAGGCCTATCTCGTCGCTGTGCCTCTTGGCCTTGCTGCTCTCCAGGTCCTTGAGCACCAGCTCCACACCTGCCGAGACGTCGGTGTCGACGAGGTGGCCGCCGAACGCCCTCATCTCCTCGTCTGAGATGTTTATGTGGCTGTGCACAAGCGGGCTCCCCTCGAACAGGCCCACGGTCCCGATCAGGCTCGTGATCTCGAAGATGCCCTTCATCGGCTTCTCCTTATAGGCCCGTGTGTCGACCCTGTAGTGGGCGAGCACTGGATCCTCTATCGAGCCTATCGCAATGAAGTAGGCGTTGGATATCCTGTGCGCCTCGCAGAACCTCTTGATGGATGCGTTGACCCTCTCGCCCTTCTCAAGGCGTATCAGGAAATTTCCGTTGTTGAGCTTGGAGTATCTCATCAATGCGCCCCTGATAAATAGATGATACCACCACTATTTATAGTTTGGTTTCACAAGCTTATCTGCTGATGATAAATAGTCCGATGAGGAGAAGAGTAACTACTGAAACGTGATGACGACCATATCGACTGAGGACTTTTACTCTGGTATGCGCATGAACTACAAGGGAGCCAAGACACTGGGAATGGCGATCGTCATCGTAGCCTTCCTTGCAGGCGCATTCAACTCCATACTGATAACCAACCCGAGCATACTTGACACCGACCCCAGCACCTACGTGATAGTGGTGATGCTGATGTCGTTCGTCTTCCTTGTCTTCGGCATGAAGGAGAGGCTTGAGATTAGCAGGGACCGGAGGGACCTGGCTTATGCGGCGCTTATCTTCGCAGCCTACTTCCTCGCGCTATCGCTGAGCAGGGTGGGGCTCTCTTACCTTTTCATCACGTACAGGATAGACGCGCTGCTGTTTCCGCTTCTGCTGGCCTCGATAGTGACGGCGGTCTTCGGCATCGACGGGCTCAAGAGGCTAAGATATCCGATAGTATACACGGTGTTCGCCTCGCCGCTGCTGCTCATCCCGGTTCTGGGGCTCAATCAGGGGTTCGCACTGCTCAACGCCAAGCTGATATACGGTGCGCTGAGCGCGCTTGGAATCGGCGTTGTGGAGAAGGGACTTCTGCTTACCGCCCCGTCCACGACCAGCATATCGATATCCACTACCTGCGTGTCGCTAGGCTTCTTTGCCGCGATGGTGATGTTCCTAGCCCCGGTGGCCTATCTTTACAATGGCAGGAACTCGCGCAGGTACCTCTTTGTTGCGGCCGGGATCGTTCTCCTGTTGGTGCTCAACGTACTGCGCATGCTGGTGCTCTCCATGGTCTGGGTTTATTACGGATTGGGGAGCGCCATAGGCGCGTTCCACCTATTTGCAGGACAGCTGCTCTTCTATGCTTCCATAGTAATCATGCTGTTGCTCGCGGGCAGGTTCGGCCTGTCCCTGAGCGAAAAGAGCAAGGGGAGGGCGGCGAAGGCAAAGGTTACGGTCAGTATAGGCAACTACCTTCCGGGCATCGCGCTTGCCATGCTGATAGGCGCCATTGCGCTAGTGCTATCTCTTTCGTACACGCATTCGGTGTCCTCCCCGTTGCAGCTCGCCAATCCCGCCCAGGCCCCGGAATCGCTCCTCTACTCGCAGGTGTTTGCGAGCCTCAACGCCTCTGGGCAGGCGGTCACGCTGGTGGGCTCCAATCTCAATGGTACCGTTTTCGTGCTGGGGCCGAGGCAGGCAAACCTCACGCTCAACAATACCTACGTGCTGGCCTCGGTGTCGACAACGCCTATGCCAGGCAGGATAATCGGCGCCTATAACTCGGTACTGGAGTCCAACGCGAGATTGCTCAGGAACGGGATAACGGTGAAGAGCTCGGTGCTCACCGGAGGCAACCTCACCCTGCGGGTCAGCTACTATGCGTTGCCTTACAACGTATCCGGGAGCCAGGCGTTCGTCAACTACGAGTTCATATCGCTTGCCAACACCGCCATGCAGCAGTGCGGCGCCGGCGATTCTGGAGCCGTAGAGCAGCTGCAGACGGCGGTTTACAACATCTTTTCGGGGGGATTTGGGCACAACATCATGAACTGTCAGGCAGAGCTGGTGGCTGCGGCCGCGCGTGGGTGAGCGATTGAGATTCGAGTACAGCGGGGGTTCGATCGTGTACACCGAGAGCAACGGCAAGAGGCTGTACCTGCTCCTGAAGTCGAGGGGAAGGGGCGGATACTGGGGCTTCCCCAAGGGCCACGTGGAGAAGGGGGAGAGCATGGCGGACGCGGCGGTGAGGGAGACACGGGAGGAGAGCGGACTCAGCGTCAGGCTGATCCCATATTTCAGGAGGGATACGGGATACCTGTTCACCAAGGACAACGTCAGGATAAAGAAGAGCGTGGTGTACTTCCTTGCAAGGCTCCCAAAGCCGATAAGGCCTAGGATACAGAAGAAGGAGATACAGGCCTCGGGATGGATGGAGCTAGAAAGGGCGATGAGGGCGATCCCGTTCAGCAACATAAGGGAGGTGCTCAAGGAGGCGGACGACTACATAAACAGGATGGGCCTGATGGAGGCGCTCAACAGGGAGTACGCGACGCTACCGGAGAAGTTCAAGGACTGGGACCTCAGCAGGAACCTCGTGCCAGGGCAGGGCCCGCTCGACGCAAGGGTGATGGTGGTGGGCCAGGCGCCGGGTAGGAACGAGGACATCCAGAGGAAGCCGTTCATAGGCATCAGCGGAAAGCTCCTCGATCACCTGTTCAGGCTCGCGGGCACGAGCAGGGAGCGGCTCTACATAACCAGCGTAGTGCAGTTCTTCCCTCCGGAGAACAGGATGCCGAGCGACGAGGAGATCGAGGCGTGCAGTGGTTTCCTGCAAAGGCAGATCGAGATAATAAAGCCGAAGATTGTGGTGACCCTGGGCTCGCTGTCGGGGAGGACGGTCGCCGGGGTGGAAAACATAATGGAGAACCACGGGAAGTCGGCAAAGAGGGACGGAATCACCTACTTCTCAACGATACACCCGGCAGCGGCGGTGAGGCTGAAGAAGTACGTGCCTCTGATAGAGGACGATTTCAGGAAGCTGAAGGCGGTATTGAGGTCTAGCTGACTCCCCTCTTCTCCATCGGGAAGAGGATTACCTCCTTTATCGAAGCCCTGTCCGTGAGGAGCATCACCAGCCTGTCTATGCCAACGCCCACTCCGCCGGTGGGGGGCATGCCGTGCTCCATCGCCTCAACGAAGTCGAGGTCGAGCGGCTCGGCCTCCTTGTCGCCCTGGTCCGCCTTCCTCATCTCCGCCTCGAAGTTCTCCCTCTGTATGATCGGGTTGTTGAGCTCGGAATATGAGTTGGCGAGCTCGAGCCCGCAAACGAAGAGCTCGAACCTCTCGACGAGCTTGGGCTTGCCCCTCTTGGGCCTGGTGAGCGGGGAGGTCTCCCTAGGGAAGTCGATCACGAATGTGGGCTGGACTAGGTCGGGCTGCACAAGCACGTCGAAGAGCTTGCCGTAGGCGTGCGCCCTGTTCCTCTTGCCCCTGTCGAACCTTATCCCCTTGGACTCTGCAACCGAGAAGAGCTGCTCGTCGGTCAGCTTCATGACGTCGGTCCCCAGCTTCTTGTTTATCGAGTCGACGAAGCTTATCCTGCTGAACGGCTTCTTGAGGCTGATGCTCTTGCCCATGAAGGTCACCTGGTCGGTGCCGAGGAGCTTCATTGCTATAGAGTTTATCATCCCCTCTGTGAGCTTCATCATGTGCTTGTAGTCGGCATACGCCTGGTACCACTCTATCATGGTGAACTCCGGGCTGTGGGTGGAGTCTATGTCCTCGTTCCTGAAGTCCCTGCATATCTCGTACACCCTGTCGAAGCCCCCGATTATCAGCCTCTTCAGGTACAGCTCGTCTGATATCCTGAGGTAGTGGCTCTCGTTGAGCGTGTTCACCTGCGTCCTGAACGGCTCGGCGTCAGCCCCGCCGTAGAGCGGCTGTATTATCGGCGTCTCGAACTCGGTGAAGCCCTTCTTGTCCAGGAAGTTCTGCATCAGCCTTATGATGCGGGCGCGCTTAACAAACAGCTCTCGCACCTCCGGGTTCATTATCAGGTCGAGGTGCCTCTTCCTGTACCTGGTCTCCACGTCCTGTATGCCGTGCCACTTGTCGGGCAGCATGCGGATAGCCTTGGCGAGCATCGAGTACTCGCTCGCCTTGACGCTTATCTCGCCGTTGTTGGTCTTCATCACCGTGCCCTTGACGCCGATGATGTCGCCAGCGTTGAGCTTCTTCGCGGACTCGAACGCCTGCTCGCCTATGGCTGAGTAGTCGAAGTATATCTGTATCTTGCCCTTGGAGTCGTGCAGGTCGGCGAATGCCAGCTTGCCGGACTTCCTGACGGCGATGAGCCTGCCCGCGACCGAGACGCCCTTGCTCTCGTACTTCTCGTAGGCGGACTTTATCTCGCTTGAGTAGTCGGAGACCTTGTACGAGTAGGGGAGCGATGATATGAGCTCCCTCAGCTCCTTGTTGTCGGCAGCACCTTCCATCAAATCAGATTAAATGAGCAGATAAGTTATATAAAAGAACGCCTCGGCGGCCCGGATCTTTATCGACGAATACATGCCCGCGATCATGCGCAACGCAGGTACTGGCCCGGGCCCTCAAACTCGCCGCAGAGGTCGCGCAGGTGCTTCTTGGCCGAATCCAGAACCATTGCCTTTGCATCGTCCCTCAGCGGGAAGCGGAAATCGTATAGCTCGGAGGCGCGGGTGTCGAATATCGATACCTCGCTCCAGTGCTTCAGGAGGGAGTGGTCTAGGAACTTGTCGAGGGACATCTCCTCGGAGTTCAGGAAGTAGCCGAGCGCCAGGAGGCCGCCCATAGCCCTTATCGGATCCTGCGCCTTGCACATCGCGTAGAGCTGGGCATGCACCTCTGAGTTGTCCGGGGAGAGCAGGTAATCAGTAGTGCCACCGTGCCCCTCTCTCCTCACCGCAACAGTGCGGCTGGGCTTGAAGTGCGCCCTCTCGTGGTGGAGGCACATTGCCACGGCATCGTAGAGCGGATGGCTAGGCCCCCTGTCGAGTATGCTTATGAAGAGCTCCGCTGACTTGGCGCACTCGAACTCCATCACCCTTACGCCGTTGCTCAGCTCGTTCCTGTTTATCCTCACCGAGAGGCCGTGCTGGTGGTTGAGGTGGACCTGCATGCTGAACGAGCCGGTGTCGAACGAGAGCACCCTGTCCCTCTCCTCATGGACTACCGCAAGCACGTTACCTAATGAGCTGTGTACGCCGTTAACCCTGATGGTGAGCGCCCTGCTGAGCCTCGAGTCCACAGGCGTAACGTATCCAGCCATGTAGGCCTGCTTGAGCGCCGCCCTGTCGCTTTCCGGCACCTCGGCGGACTGGATGTTGGCAGATGAGCTTGAAAACGTGGATTCGGCGCGCGCCAGCTCGCCAGACTCGTACTCCCTTATGGCGTTTCTTATCTCCTTGAATCTCATGCCAGCGCCAGTTTTGCCCTGACTATTTACCGCTTTTTCAAATATATAATTGTTTGCGGGGGCGGTTTCGTAGTGCGGCCGGGCAGCGCGGGCGCTGGGAACATGGAGGGTCTGGCAGGCCCCGCAATTGTCCGGGAAAATTAGGGTTGGAGGCCGCGGGTCTCGACGCGGCCTCCCTGTTACTGTGGGGGTGAAACAATTAGCAGGTTGGTCGCCTTGCCAGCATCATATTTGTAATAGACCTTGTGGCCCAACTGGTATCTCTCAAGCAGTCCCTGCCTGTAGAGCCTGTTCAGCCTGGCCGAGGCCGCGTTCTTTCCCTTGTAACTCATCTGGGACTTTATGTCGTCAGCGCAGGTCATCCCCTTCAGTTGGATGAACTGGATTATCTTTGCGTCGAGCCCGGATATCGGGAGCTCCCTCGCCTGCCTGTCCGGAGTGTCGGACATGGCGTCGCTCTGGTACTCCTCATCGACCCCGGCGCCTATCTCGGTCGCGAGGGTCTCGACGTTGGTGGAGAGCTGCTTGAGCAGCATCTGGGTCTGCCTGTTGCTCTCAAGCACCACCTTGTAAAGCGTTAGCATGCTGGATGCGGCGTCCTCGGCCTTGACCTTCTCGTTTATGGCCGCTGCCTCGGATGCGCTCTTGGTGCTGAGGCTGGCTATCTGCCCCCTCATGGCCCTGAGTTCGTTCTCGATCTCCTTCTTGGTGCGCATCCCAACACACATCCCGAGCCACTCACGAAACTCCCATATAAGAGTCGTGAATGAATCACGATTGTTATTGTGAAAGGTTAAATATATAAAGCTTTCGCAATTCAGGATTAGCGGAACGGAACAAGGTTACGGAAAGTGATAACAGTTACTGAGCATTCACAGCAAGGCTTAAAATAGATTTCGGGCATAGAGTAATGACCAGTGAATAGATGGACAGCATACTTATACCCTCGGAGAGGGCGAGGAAGCTGAAGGAGGAGCCGCAGCTAGTCAAGAGGATAACCTCGCTGTGCAACTGCAGGATATCGATAGACAGCGACAACACCGTTGAGCTCGAGGGCGAGCCGTACTCGGAGTTCTCGGCGAAGAACGTGCTGGCCGCCTTCGGCAGGGGATTCGACGTTGAGATGGCGGCCAAGCTGGTTGAGAGCGACTATTATTTCACCACGATAGACATAGGCCACCTGTTCGGCAGCAGGAAGAGGATCATGCAGGTGAAGGCCAGGGTCATAGGCGAGAACGGGAGGACCAAGCGATACATTGAAGAGGTTAGCGGTGCAAAGATAAGCGTCTACGGCGACACGGTAAGCTTCATAGGCACCATCAACGAGATAACTGAGGCCGAGGCCGCGGTGAACACCCTGATAGAGGGCGGGACCCACAAGCTCGCCTACCTGAGGATGGAGGCCGCTCACAGGAAGAACAAGCAGCAGAAGGCGATGCCGGGATTCTAGGCGACCAGGGAGAGGCATATGGACGACGTGAAGAAAGCGGAGGAGATATTCAAGCAGTTCAAGGAGCACTCCATCTCGGAGTTCTTCAAGAAGAACAGGCAGATGCTCGGGTATTCGGGCAAGGTGAGGTCGCTGGTCACTGTGGTGCACGAGTACGTGACCAACTCGCTCGACGCGTCGGAGGAGGCGGGAATACTCCCCGACATAACGGTTGAGATAAGGGAGCTGGGGGAGGACAAATACTCGGTCATGGTGGCGGACAACGGGCCTGGAATACCGAAGACCTACATAGGCAAGGCACTGGCCACGGTGCTTGCCGGGACAAAGTTCAACAGGTACATGCAGCAGAGGGGCCAGCAGGGGATAGGGGCAGCTGGCTGCACCATGTTCTCGCAGATGACGACAGGAAAGCCGATAAAGGCCACCTCGTCCACCGGGACGGGCAAGGCATACTCGTGCGAGATCTCGATAGACACAGTGAAGAACAAGCCGATAGTCAACAACCTGGAGGAGATAGACGAGAAGTTCAGGGGGCTTAGGGTCTACGGGGAGTTCGCCGACGTCAAGTACGAGAACAGCGACAGGGGGGTACTCGAGTACCTAAGGAGGACCGCGCTCTCTAATCCCCACATGCAGCTCAAGTTCATAGCGCCTGACGGGCAGGAGAGCACGTTCGTCAGGGCGGTGGACAGGGTGCCTGAGAGGCCGAAGCCCGCCAAGCCGCACCCGCTAGGGCTTGCGATAAACGACCTGCTCGACTTCGCCCACACGAGCGAGAGCAGGAAGATATCCTCGTTCCTCGTGGACCACTTCGCCAGGGTCACGCCCAACAAGGTGGCGGAGCTGAAGGAGTTCGCCAAGGCGCTCGACTTCGACAAGGACCCTAGGCAGATGAGCTGGGACGACGCAGAGGCGCTGATAAAGGCGTTCAAGGAGGTCAAGTGGATAGCCCCTGAGGCATCGTCGATAGTGCCGGTGGGGGAGGAGCAGGTGAAGGTTGCGGTCAAGAACATACTCAGCCCGGAGTTCATGAACGTGGTGGAGAGGAAGCCCAAGGTGTTCAGGGGAGGAATCCCGTTCGTGGTGGAGGCGGCTGTGGCGTTCGGCGGCCAGGCGGGAAAGAAGACCGAGAGCGGGTACGAGGGCAGCATACTCAGGTTCGCCAACCGCGTGCCCCTTCTTTTCGACAGCGGAAGCTGCGCCATAACAATTGCGATAAAGAGCATAGAGTGGAGGAGGTACAAGATAGACATGGAGACCCAGCCGGTGAGCGTGCTGGTGAACGTCTCGTCTGTGCACATCCCGTACTCTGGTGTGGGCAAGGAGTCGGTGGCCCAGGAGGACGAGATAATCGAGGAGATAAAGCTCGCGGTCATGGACGCAGCGAGGGGAGTCCAGAGGTACGTGAGCGGAAAGCTGGCGCTCAACAGCGAGACCAACAGGTACAAGATGATAATGAGGTACACCAGGCAGCTGTCGATGGACCTCAGCAACCTTACAGGCAAGGACGAGAAGAAGATCGAGGAGAGGGTATCCGCCCTGGTGGCGAAGCACTACCCCAAGGTGGGGGTGGGGAACAACGCTGATGCAGATGGCGAGAGCTTGGCAGAGCCTGGCGAGGACACCGCGACGGAAGGCGAGGAGCAGGAGGAATGAGACGTCAGCCCAGATTGGGCTCGTCCGTTACAACGCGCAGCAGCTTTGTGCTCTTCCCCTCGGATATCCTGATGCCCCCGTATCTGTCGATCCCGGAGGTTATCAGGTAGCCCCTCTTCTGCGCGTACTCCCTCACCTCCCTTGTCCACTCGGGGTTGGTGACTATGATCCTGAAATTGTTCCTTATCCCGTGGTATATTGCCGCCTCGAGAAGGACCTCCTTGGCCTCGTTTGCCATAGACCTGAATTCCTTGGTGTCTATCCTGTCCAGTTCCGTCTGCTTCTCAGTCCTTATCAGATAAGTTGTGGGGTCCAGGTGGACCGCCTTGGTGGCGGAGAGGCTGCCGAGGTCCATGGTGACTACTTTGCCGGACTTGGAGAGTCCGTACCTCATGCTGAACTCCACGCCCCGTATGTTCGCGCTCGTGAATGTGCCCCAGCTGTTGCCATCCTTGTCGAAGCCCTTGCGCGATATGTGCTCAACGCTGCCCACGCAATCCCCGTTGGATATGCCCTCCCTAATGAGGTCCTGCCTGTAGCTGGTCTCAAGCCTCATCTTCTTCTGCATCAGCTGGTTTGATTCTCTTGTCATAGTTCCACCAGATAAGGAGTGCGCCGCGAGTTTATTTATGGCTTGTGTGCACGGCCGCGGTGCGCATTACTCGAGCATCTCGTCAGCGTTGTCGGCATCGATGAGCTTGACGTAACCCACCGAGATGTATATCTTCAGCTCCTCGGCCTCCTTGGTCATCGATGAGTAGAGGCTGTCCTTGAACTCCTCGAGCCTGTAGGAGTTGAGGAAAACCAGGTAGGTCTTGGAGTTGGCGTAGATCGGCATCTTCTGGAACTTGCTTGTCTTCGAGTGTATCACGATGTACTTCCTCTCCCCGTGGAGCGTCGCCACTATGTCGGCGAGGTTGCTCGAGTCTATGTCTGTGAAGACGTAGGCGTGGGTGACCAGGTAGATCCTCATCTTCTTGAAGGTGGCGAGGTACTCGATGTCGTGGCCGCTCTGCTTGACCCAGTCGGTCGGTGCGTAGAGCTCGTCGGCGCCCGCCACGTAGCCCTTCACCACCATCTGGTCGAGCAGTATCTCCACGTTGCCGTAGGTGGGGCTCACCGGCATGTTGCCGAACCTTATGTTGGTGGCTATGCCTGTCCTCAGCTCGGACCTTGAGAGCGGCATGAACCTCCAGTGGTAGTAGAGGTTGAGCTTGTCGAACACGGAGAGCAGCTCCCTGGGCTTGAGCTTTATCTCAGTCCTCTCCATGTGGGGGAGGCTGGGCACGTCTATGTAGAACTCGTCCCTGTTGGGCGCCTTGACCAGCACCACCATGAGCAGCACTATTATGCCCACTATCCCGACCTCGACGTACTGCTTGTTTATCGTTATTATCGGGGGGGTGTTGTAGGCGCCGTAGTACACGCTCTGGGACAGCGACGGCAGCGTGAGGTTGAAGTTAAGCACGCCGTATATCGCGGGCGTGCCGCTCGGGAGGGTGTAGGAGACGGCGCCGTTCTGGATCGTCCCGTTGCTTCGGTAGAGCCCGTTGAGCGAGAGCGTGTACGGCACCCCGGACAGCGGCTGCCCCCCAGAGGATATGAAGAACCTGAACGTCTGTGTCGTATAATTCTGGTAGGTCAGCGAGAGGTTTACCGGATAGACGGTGAAGTATCCGCCGCCGTACTGCGAGCCCGAGAAGCTCTGGAGCAGCGCGACGTACTGTCCGGGCGGCAGGTTGAGCGTCAGGTACTTCAGGAAGGTGAAGTTGCCCTTTATCGTGGTGAACGGGAGCGGCTCGCTGAGCACGGTCCTGTTGTAGGTGCTGTATATTGTGAGGTGGGGCTGTATGCTGATGCTGCTCGAGGAGTTGCTGAATATCGTCATGGTGAGCGGCACCTGCTGCACGGGAGTCACGGCGGAGGGCAGGTCGACTGTGCCGTTGAGCGTGAACTGGGGCCTGTTGAAGAGGAGCGTGTAGCTGATGTTGGTTATGCGGTTGTTCTCGATTCCGTAAGAGTAAACCAAGGTGCGCAGCCCTCCGGAATTCGCCTGCGCCACGTTCTGGTAGTTGTAGGGGAACGGGAGGTCCTTGAGCGCCACGCCCGCGGTGCCTGAGGTGAGGTTGGGGCTCTGCGAGATCAGCTGCTGGACAGTTGTGCCCGAGGCGTATCTCTGCAGCCAGAACAGGTTGAGTATGGCCCTCGATATGTCGAAGCTGGTGTCCGAGCCGGACTGCCATGAGCTGGGCGTGTTGGGGAACGCCACTACGGACCCGTTGAGTACGTTGATGTATGTTATGCCGCCCACATTGGTGCCGTTGGAGAATGCGAAAGTGGCGGTCTGGAAGTAGTAGTTTGGAGTGTGCAGGGAGGCGTTGGCCGGGCTCGTGGCCATGTAGCTGGGCACGGGGTACGGGTTTGGTATGACTATGGATGCGGGCAGCAGCACATGGGAGAAGTCCTGGCCCACATAGATTATGCTGGTCCCCTTCTGGAGGAGGTACTGCAGCGGGGTCATGTTGGTGCCGCTCATGTTGGAGAACATCGCGGCGGGCATGAGGCCGTTGAGGACCACCAGTATGGAGTTGCCCCTTATCGTGTTGATGTTGCTTATCGATATCTGCGAGACCGCGGCGCTGTTGTTTATGACCTTGAAGTTGAGCAGGTTCTGTGCAACCGCCTGCTCTATCGATGTCGTGTTGCCGCAGCTGAAGCACTCGTCGCTTATGTTGAGGAAGTAGACCCTGGAGGGTATCCTGGACTTGAACAGCGTGGAGTTGACCACGATGTAGGATGAGTTGGTCACCGAGTAGTGCACGAGAACGTATGGCGCCAGCTCCTGCCCGTTGTTGTAGGTGAGCAGGTTCTGCCCCGACACGAACGCGCTTATGGTCGGCACCGGGGTGATGACGTTGGCAGCAAGCCTCGCCTTGGCCGCGTACGACGAGATTACGGAGGAGGTGTACAGCGCTATGCCGACTACGGCCAGCGTTATCGCTATCGCGGCTATTATCGCAATCCACTTGATGCTGAAACTCTTGGGGCTTATCGGCATCTGCTCAGCTCAAACCTGCTATTGGGTCGCAAAACTGTCGCCCTCGCCCTTCTTCGGGTTGAAGATCCTGGTGAAGAACTTGGTCATGAAGGTCTCGCGCTGCCCCACCTTCTGCTTTACGGCGTAGACCTTTATGTAACGCAGGCGCTTGTTCACCCTCACGGTGTATATCATCGGATCATCCCTTCAGCTCTATGTAGTTGAGCGACACCATCTTGTTGAGCATCTCCTCGACCCTCGTGGGCACTATCTTGTAGTTGTTGGCGAAGCCGTTGACGTCTATGGTGTTGTCGTGGGACTCTATCCAGTCTTCTATCATAACCATCAGCGCCTCGTCGGAGTAGGTCTCCAGCGACTTGAGCCTGGTCTTGAGCTCCTGGTTCTCGTCGCTAAGCTGCGAGGCCTGCACCGTCAGGTTCTTGTTGGATGAAGCGAGCTCTATGTTCCTCCTCTTCAGCTCCCTGAACTCGTTGAACAGCGAGTCGTAGTTGTTGAACAGCGTCGAGTAGCTCTGCGATACCGAGCCCAGTACCTCGTCTATCGATGAGTCGAGGTGCTGGAAGATCTCGGTGTCGTCCACATGGTATAGGTCGGTCACGAGCGAGAGCACGCTGAGGAGGGTCTTGAGAACGTAGAGCCTCCTCATCTTGGGGCTGGAGTCAAGGCCTATGGTGTACCTGATCGAGGCCTTGTCCCTGCCGAGCGTTATGATTATGAAAAGGAATGGCCTCTTCTGTATGTCCCTGCTCTCGACCCTGAGCACGGTGAGCCCATCGGGGGTGATGTCGGTGGTGAACAGCTGGAGGGGGGAGAGCCTGGCCTGTATCTGCTCGAAGCTTCCAGATAGGCTGCCCTTGAGCGTTATCTCGTCGGTCTTGGGCTCTATTACGTTGACTTCATCAGGCAAAAGACCACCAACCCGTCCCGAAAGCGGGGCTACTTGTATTAAACAAGAGTCATATAAATAGCTTTGCCCGGCGTTTTTCGGCGCCAAAGCGGCGTCAAGACAGGGGCTCAGCCACCATGCCTTTTCTCCTTTTTCCCCTCCCTCTTTGTGACGAGGTCCGGCATGTAACTAAGCTGGGCGAGCGCGTACATGAAGACTATCACCACCGCGCCGAAGGCTATGGCCGGAAGTATGTTGCTGCCGGAGAACGCGCCGAGGAAGAAGGCGAACAGCACGCCTATGCCGAGGTATATGCCCTGCTTCTTGTTGTAGGAATCCTTGGCCTTCCTGTACTTGGGATAGCACCCCTTGCACACCACGAGCGAATAGCCGCGCTCGTTCCTGGTGACGTTCTTCTTGAACCACCTTATGGTGCGTATCTGGTAGTCCTCCCTGACCGCCAGCCCCCTCTTGGGCTCCCCGCAGATTATGCATCTATCTTCCCTTCCAGGCATCTAATCGACCAGACCAGCTCAGCTGAAATCAATGCTCACGTTGTATATCCTTCCGGTCTCGGCGCTTATCTTCTGCTCGTCGACCATGTTGAACACGTTCCTTATCGTTATGTCGTCCATCCCCAGCCTCCTGAATATGTTGGCGCTCTTCTCCCTGTCCACGCCCGCCTTCTCCAGCAGCGCGGCGAAGGATATCACGTTTATGTGGCGGTGGGCCTTCTCCATCGAGGCGAACAGCGACTGGATGTTCTTCTCGCTGACGCTGTAGACTACGAGTATCCTCCTGAGGTCCTGCCTCGGTATCGTGAATGTGCTAGACTTGGGCATTCTCTATACCTGAGCTCTGTATTATCCTCGTTATCAGCGGGTCGTCGATGCTGAGGCTCTTCAGGAAGGCGACCACGTTGGATATCCCTATCCCGCTCTTCTTCAGCTCCTTTACCAGGTCGAGCATCCTTATGTTCCTGCTCTGGCTGTTCATCATGCTGAATATGCTGTCTATCCCGTCGCTGCTCATGTTGTACTCTATGAACTTGTTCTTCAGCTCGTCTTTCTCGAACTGGTAGTCCCTCTGGAGCACGTTGGCCGAGAGCTCGCTCTGGGTGAGAACGTCGGACATGTCGATCGTGTAGACGTAGAGCGGCTCCTCCCCCTGTATCTTCTCGAGGAGGAAGGTCTCCGGAAACCTGAGCGCGGTCTGGAAGGCCATCTCCACCGCCGCCTGCCCGACGCCGAACTTGCTTATCTCCCCGCGTATGAAGTTGGAGAAGTTGAGCGACCCCTGCAGGTAGTTCATGAACTTCTCGAACTTTATCCTGAGTATGAATGAGGTGCCCACGTTGGAGAATATCGCCTCGTTTATGTCGGTGGGGTTCTGAGATGCCACGATAAGGCCGAACTGGTACTTCCTTCCCTCCCTCACTATCATGATGGCGTCGCTCTTCTCGTCGCTCGCCACCTTCCAGGCCTCGTCGAGCACCACTATCGCCTTCAGCCCCTTTATATCGCTGAAACCCTCGCTCCTCATCTTCTCCTTGAGCGTCTGGAGTATGAAGAGGGCGGCTAGCGCCCTGAACCTCTCGTCAGGCAGCGAGGACAGATCGATGGAGACCAGGCCCGACTGCGCGAGCTTGCCTATGTCTAGGGTGCTCTTCCTGGCGAAGTAGTCCTCGCCCTCCCTCGCGAACTGCCTCAACCTGTATATCGCGTTCTCCAGCTCGGCGGGGTACTCGTAGGTTCCCTCCTGCAGCTTCTCCTGAAGCAGGTTTATCACGTCCTTCAGGGTGGGCGCGTCCTTGCCCTCTGGTGGCTTCTCAGACGGTATGAAGCCCGCGTTGAGGTATGATTGCTCGAGCGCCTCCTCTGTTATCCTCTTCTGCTCCGGATAAAGCGCTATGTCCGTGAGTATGTCGAAAGATGTCATGATCTGCTTGGCCCTGTCGAGCGGCTTCATGCCGGAGAGGTCCATTATGTTGAGGTAGTCGCCCTTTGCCAGCGAGACGACTATGCCGCCGGTCTGCTTGACCCATGCCTTGTACTCACCGGCCCAGTCTATTATCACGGCGTTGGTGTTCCAGACATAGCTCGCCCTTATCAGCAGGGTCTTGACGAAGAAGCTCTTACCAGCACCGGTTATTCCCACCACCGATATGTGGGGGTTGGTCAGGTTCATGTACGACCAGGTGAACGGCACCTTGAATATCTTGGTGGTGCCCACGTAGAGCGACTGGAATGGGTCGCTCAGCAGCACGCCGGCGGGGGGCTCAGGCGGCCTGGAGAAGAACGACCTCTTCCCTATCTCGTTGCTCATTATGTGCTGAAGCTTAAGGAGGGTCATCTCATCGATAACACTACTTATCGCAGGTATAAATAGTTTGTGCAGATTAGCCCTGCTGGTCGAAGTACAGCGCCATCTCCTCGAAGCTGGTCGGGAGGCCGAAGTTGAACCTGAAAAGGGTGTACAGCTCCCTGCCCTGAACTCGCACGAGGTCCACGTCCATCGAGCTCATCGCTATCTGCAGCGCCTTTATCTGGGAGGTGAGCGAGTCGAGGGCCGCCTTCTCGCTAACGCCTATCGCAGTGGTCTCGAAGTACATCACGGACGCGAGAGGCCTCTCGCCCTGGGAGAGCCTGTCTATCTTGGTCTGGTATATGTTGATCTTCCTCTGGAGCTCCTCTATCGCCATGTTGTCCTTGCCCTCCTGCATGACCTTCGACAGCTGGTACTCCTGGTAGGACCTCTTGCCCTCCAGCTCGTCCCTCACCTTCTGCGAGTCGAGACCGGCGGCGGCCACGTGGAACTTGAACGGGAAGTCTATGTTCATTATCGCCCTCTCCCATGTGTCCGGCGCCTGGAGCATCTTGCCCTGCTCGTCCTGAGGAGCGGTCTCCTGCTTGAACGAGTAGGCGAACAGGTTGCCGGTGACGAAGCCGGTGGCGTAGAACAGGCCGTTTATCTCCATGACTATCGAGTCCTGGCCCTTGACTATACTGTAGCCAGCGGCGGGCTGGAAGGTTATGCCGAGCAACCCGGTTATTATCGGGAACAGCACGAAGTCCGCCCAGTTCATTATCATGACGAGTATGACGTCGATTATCAGCAGCCCGGCAGCTATTATGCCGAAGCCCCCCTTGCCGAAGCTCTGGAGAACGGTGAAGCCTATCAGCGGCATCATAAGCGTGAACACAAGATACATCACTCCCTCCTCGTCCATCAGATCACCTCCTCCTGTATGTTCTTCGTTATCTGCTCGCTTATCGTAGAGAACGGTATCAGGTACTCGGGCTCGACGAACTTGAGCAGCTCGTTGCCCAGTACTATGTTGGGCGAGACGCCGAACGTTGCCCCGATTCCGGACATAAGCTCCCTCGCCTTCTGCTGCACCATGCTGATGGCCTCGAACTCCTTCCCTCCCCTGGCCGAGAGCGCGGCATAGGAGGACAGCTCGAGAGAGCTTCCCCTGCCCACGTTGTCGAGCATCTTCCTCCACATCGCGGACTTGCCCCTCACTCGCTCTATCTCGCTCTGGGCTGCGTTTGAGGCGACCAGCTTCGCCTCCTCCTCCTCTACCATCGTAATGGTGTCCCTGAGCTTCTGTATGTAGGAGTCCTTGTTCATCACGTAGAGCTGGGTGGTGAACCTGGTGGGCTCCTTGCTTATGCCGACGAGCCTGCTCACCTGCTGCGCGAAGTCGAGCTTCTCCTCGTCGCTCATCTCGGTCGCGGAGCGGTATAGCGGTATGTTTATGTAAACAGTGGCAAGGAAGTCGTCGCCCTCCTTCCTGAGTATCGAGTCGGAGGTGCTGGAGAGCCAGTATGGGCTCTGGTCGCTAAGAGTTATGTTGCGTGTGCGCTGCTGGAAGAGCGGCAGTATCATGTAGAGGTAGTACCTCGACGAGAAGGCGAGCACATTGGCCACCACCGCGACCGCGAGTATGAGCAGCTTCACCACGTCGGTTGCTATGCTGAGAGGTATGAACGATGCTATGAGCAGCAGTATGAACGAGAGGCCGAGCAGGCCCAGGAACACCAGAAGCTTCTTGTCCATGTCAGCGGCACCGTTCATTCTTGAAAGTCAAGGCTTTTATGCGTTTTTTATACCGGCTATTCATATGAATGCCCTCAACCTGGAGCCGGTCCTGCTCGCTCCGCCTATGAACCTCGAGAGCTGGGTGACAAAGGCGTAGACCATCGCTATGATGAGCGCGGGGTAGAAGAGGGCCAGAAGCCAGAACGCGCTTATGTTCTGCGGTATCTGGCCGAGTGCGGAGACCAGCGGGTTGCTCGCGCTTATCGCCGATGGCTGGGATGAGGGCCCTGTTGAGAACTGGGAAAGCTGCGATATCGAGGTCTGCATGCCCGTCTGCAGCGTCGGGCTGGTGAAGTAGAACGCGAGGGCGAACAGCGTAGGCGCGATCAGGAAGAAGGATATGCCAAGCGCTATCATGAAGCCGCCTAGGGCCCTGGTGGGGAACATGGACCTCAGCACTATGCCGGGGATCAGGAACGCTGGTATGGCGGCGCTGGCGAACATCATCAGCGCGTAGTACTCGGCGTAGAGCACCAGCATGGAGTCTATGAGGAACGCGCCGATAGCCCTGGCGGGGTCGGATATGAAGATGATTATCGGGGTCTTGTATATTATCTGGGTGAGAGGGGTGGGCTCGAACGAGTAGGATTGCAGCTGGGCGTTGGGGTTCTGCGACCTTGCCTGGGCGTTGGCCTGCGCCTGCGCAGGGCTTATGTAGTTGAAGTCGAAGTTTATGCTCAGTATGTAGCTGTAGTAGAAGTACGTGTTGTACATCTGGGTGTAGAGCTGCTGCGATGTGGTGAGGGTCTGGCCTATCAGGTGGAAGGAGGTGGCATAGGGGTTGATGGAGCCCACGGCCAGGGAAGGAATCAGTCCGAAGCACACTGCGCTGAGGTACATGAAGCCCGCCACAATCAGCGCTGTGGCTATGGCCTCGTAGAGCTCGCCGGTGCCGAAGTTCCTTATCTTGTCGTTCTTAGCGGCTATGCCCACCATCACTATTGCGCCGGCTATGGTGAATGACAGCACCACGGCGGCGAATGCAAGCGGAAGATACTTGGACCACTGATCGTATATCTGCTGGTTTATCGCGCAGTACCATGGCGCCGAGGCGCTGACCTGCTGGGATATTCCGCTGGGCAGGAGGCCGCAGCCAGCTGTGGACACAGGCGGCGTGGTCTGCGCCGACGCCAACCCGCCAGTGGACATGAGCATGGCAAGCAGTGCGGCGGAGAGCGCCACGACAACGGCCAGCGATATTTTGTTTCTCATTAAGGCACCTACACCAGCGAGGTAAGCAGAGACATGAAGTCCATCCTCTCCCCCACGGCCGAGGAGAAGTCTATTATGAAAGCGTCTAGTATGACGAAGTTGAGGAACGGTATGAACGTGAAGCCAGCGGCGAAGTAGCCGAGGCTGAGCAGGAGCGAGGAGACGCCGGTGAGCGGATCGGCGCCCGGGCCCTGCAGCAGCAGGGAGGGCACGCTGAGTATGATGCTCCAGAGCGTACTTGCGGTTGAGCTTATGGCGCATGCGGGCGTTGAGGACGCGAGGCACTGTATCGACGGTATGGTTGTGCTCGTGTCTATGAACCCAAAGGTTATGCTGACGATAAGGGGATATATTATGCCCAGCCCCATGCCAAGCGCTATCATCGAGCCTCCGAAGCTCCTGGTGAAGCCGAAGGTCCTGGTTATCAGGCCGAGGGACATGAAGAAGGTGAAGAAGAACGTGGACGATGAGAGCAGGATGAGCTGCACCTGGCTGAGGAGTATCATGAACAGCAGCGCGGAGAGCCCCTTGCCGAACAGGCCAGACAGAGACCATGGCGCTATGGTCTTGACCCTGAAGGTGGCGCTCAGAGTGGATGGCTGGTTGGGTATCGGGTTCACCGTGGCCCTGAGGTCGGGCGACACAACGCCTACGAGGAACGATATCCCGTATGCGTAGTTGTACAGCTCGTATGCGGCGCTGTTGAACAGCGCCATGTCGCAGGTGCCGAGCGTCTGTATCGTGCTCGCTCCGGTGCAGGTTGCCGGAACCATGTGCATGCTCTGCAGCGCGTTCTGCGGGCTGAGGGTGAACAGGTACGAGAACGAGGCGAAGACCAGAATCATAACCACCGAGAGGAGTCCCTCGTAGACCTGCATCCTAGCCCAGTTCCTCGCGTTGGGGCTGTTGATTATCCCGGATAGCGCGAAGACCATGGCGGCCACGGCTATTATCGCGAGCACGCCAAGGGTGGCTACAGGGAGCCAGTTCAGCACGGCGGTCTTTGCGCCGTTGGGCTGCTGGGTGCCCTGCGCAGAGGCGATGCCGGACGCTAGCGACCCGAGCGAGACGGCGATCACCAGAGCCATCACCGCGGTGGTAAGCGCGAACCTTGCGATCCCCCCGTGCACCCTTGATGTTGTCATATTATCTTCTTAAGCATGTTTTCAGACGTCAGGCTCGGCGCGCCGAGCATGTCGCCGGCGGCCTCGAGGAAGTCGAACGATATGATGAACGAGATCACAAGAGCGAAGCCCACGTAGGCGAACGGCTGTATGTCCTGCGTTATTATGAACTGCAGTGTTCCTTGCGAGAGTATGTAGGCGAAGCCCCCGGTGGCCTTGCCAAGCAGGCTACCGAAGAGGTTGAGTATGGACAGGGGATTGAACGTGGAGGTCGCTGAGCCAGACACCACTGAGGTCAGCGATGTGGTAGAGGCCCCCACGTCGGACAGCTGCTGTGCCTGGCCGGGGAACACCGCATTGTAAGCGCCCAGCATGGAGTACAGCAGCAAGGGGAACACTATGTAGAACCCGAGGAAGACCCCGAGGAACGAGCCGCCTGCGGCCCTTGTCCATGGTATCGTCCTGAGCACTATGCCCACGTAGAGGAACAGCGGGAATATTGTGTACAGAAGGCCTATCAGCACGCCGGCGCCCACCAGCACAAGCGCAAATGCGCCGAGGAACGAGTTAAGCACATTGACCAGCGAGCTGACAGTCTGCAGGCCGAGATAGGGCTGGAAGC
>JAGWGP010000009.1 GCA_028867285.1 Microcaldota archaeon
CCAATCCCTCCAAGATATGCGCGATAGGGGAGATAGGGCTCGACTACGCCTATGCGAAGGACAAGAAGGGGGTCGAGAGGCAGAAGGTGGTCTTTGGCAAGTTCCTTGACCTGGCCCTGGAGCTGGACAAGCCCGTGACCATACACTCGAGGGAGGCAATGGAGGACGTGCTCACGATGCTTGAGGAGAAGGGCGTGAGAAGGGCACACATGCACTTCTTTGAGGGGGGGCCGATTGAGGCCAAGAGGATAGAGAAGCTGGGCTACATGGTATCGGTGCCGCCCTTTGAGTCGTCCAGGAGAAACAAGGCGATATCCGCGATCGCCATAGACAACATAATGGCGGAGAGCGACTCGCCTGCCGCCGGAGCATCGCCGCTTGATGTGGGAAAGTCGGTCGCCATAGTGGCCAAAGCAAAGGGCATAAGCTTCGAGAGGGCGGCGGAACAGCTTACCGCAAACACGAAAAGGTATTTTAATGTTGGCTACAAGACAATTATGAGATAAGGGGATACTATGAGGAAAATGGGCACTATAGCGGCTTTTGTTGCACTCTCATGCATAATGGGAATGGCTCTTGCACAGTATGGCGGATACGGATATGGTTACGGCACAACCGCTGCCACCACCGCGCCAACGACAACTGTGGCGCAGAACTCTACTGCAACTACAACGGTCAACAACACTTCAGGAGGCGCCAGGATTGCCCCGCCGCTCTTCTATGCAAACGCGGGCTCAGTCTTCTCATCCGTAATAAACGCGAGCGTGGGCGGAAACGTCAGCACCTCGCTGATAGGCTCTACCATAAAGGTGGCGATAGCACCGGGCACTTACGCTAGGCTCGCGAACGGCACAACCCTATCAAGCTACAACTTCTCCATAATACTGTTCCATGCGACGAACGTGACATCTTACTACAACAGCTCGGCGCAGGCGTTCGGCGCCTTCGCGTATGAGATCAACGGGATGCTCACGCCGTCTATAACTTTGGTCAACTCCACGGGATTCGGGATGCCGGTCACTACCTATTACACTCTGATAACGTCGCCAACCTCGCCGCCGCTCAACGTCACCACGTTCGCGTGGCTTGGAGGCAACTACAGCGTGGTCAACGGGACTATGTTCTACAGGGGAGGGGCATACTCCGGCCAGGACACCTGGACGAGGACGAGCAACTTCACGGTGGTCAACAACCAGTTCACCGCGCCGATAATGTGGGTGCAGGACGTTGTGCCCCAGGCGCAGCCCGCCACCAGCACTGTGCCCCCTGCTACCACCGTTGCGACAACCAGCGTGCAGCAGGCACCGGCCTCTGGCAGCACCAACTACACTGGAGCCGCGGTCGGCATAGTGATAGTGGTGATAATAGTCGCCGTTGCAGCATGGATGATGACGAGGAAGAAGAGATAGCCCACTCGGCATAGGCAGCAATATAAGTCTTGCTTGGCTAATCCTACTCATGGGCCCGTAGCTCAGCTTGGATAGAGCGGCAGACTTCTAATCTGAAGGTCGTGGGTTCAAATCCCACCGGGCTCGCTGTTTAGGACAGGGCGACGCCTAGGTATTGTTGGTTTAGACAGGATAACGGCTTGTTATCCGCCTATCTTGAACATCTTGGTTCCGCATGCAGAGCAGGCTCCGGTCACGGCCTTCTTCCCGTTCTTCATAGTGACCTGGGTCGGGTTCTTCATCTCTCTCTTCTGCTTGCACTTGACGCAATATGCCTCCATGATCTCACCGGTTTCTCACTGGTATATGCTATAATCGCTATTTAAACCTTTGCTGGCCTAATCGCCTTGGGCTCAGGCGATGCCCTGCTGGCCCTGGTCCTTCTTCGCCTCCTCCTTGACCGATGGGAGCTTGCCTCCGCGCTTCTGCTGCTTCTCCACCCTGGCGTTGGCGAACTCCACGCTCAGGTCCTCCTGCTTCTCCGCCTGCATCCACTCCTTTATGTAGGTTGCTATGTTCCTGAGCGGCTTGCTGAACCTGTCCGTAAGCATGTAGGTGCTGTCCTCGTGCTTGAGCAGGCCCAGCTCCACGGCGTAATCAAGGTACCTCTTCGCCGTGGCTATGGGTATGTGCTGGGGCACGTCCTTGAGCTTCATCTGCTTCTTGGTCTTGACCTCGAGAAGGAGCGCGGCGAACCTGTAGGCCTCAGTCTCGTTGTCGAAGAATATCTTCGCGACCTCCCTGACGCTGACGTTCTTCAGCTTGTCCTTGAGCGGGGCATCCTCGTATTCCCAGTACTTTATCCCCATTCGATCGCCGACTTAGCCTCTCACTTGTTTTTTATAAATGTTACTATGTCGCCCTCCTTGAGCACGTGGGCGGCCCCGACCCTCTGGTGCTCGAACCTTGCGCTCGGCCCGGTCACGTAGGCGCACTGGAGCTCGTCGACTATCTCGGTGTGCAGCCTCCTTGCGGCGTCCCCCACGTCGGAGCCCTTCTCGAGGACCATGGGCATCAGCCTCTCGTCGCCCACCTTGGGCTTGAGGTATATCGTCATTATGTCAAGGGCCCTGTATATCTCGTCCTTAAGCCTGTCGATGTTGGTGCCCTCGGTGGCGCTTATCGGTATGACCTTTATCCCATGCTTCGATGATATCTCGTCCGCCAGCTTCTGGTAGTTCTTGTTGGTGTCGATCTTGTTTAGCGCGACTATGGCCTTCATGTAATATATCTTCCCGGTGACTATGGCGATGAAGTCGTCGATGTCTATCCTCTCCTGCACCCTGACCTTGGCGTTGTGTATGCCGAAATTGTTGAGAACCATGATTATGTCGCGCTCGCTTAAGCCCGACTTGTTCACCTCCATGATTATGTTGGTGTTGGAGTCGGTCTCGATGACAGAAAGCCTGGGCCTCTGCATGTTTATCCTCACGTTGAGCGCCCTCAGCTCGTCCATGAGCATGTGCAGCTGGGGCACGTTGTTGACGTCAATGACGAACACTATGAGGTCTGCGACCTTCATCGCGGATATCACCGCGCGGCCGCCGCCAAGTCCCACGTGGGCGCCCTCTATCAGCCCCGGCATGTCGAACACCTGGATGTGCGCGTCCTTGTAGAGCATCGTGCCCGGGACTATTGTTGTGGTGGTGAACGCGTAGTGCGCGGTCTTGGACCTTGTGTTCGCTATCTTGTTTATCAAGGATGACTTGCCCGCGCTGGGGAATCCGACAAGCGCGACAGTCGCATCGCCCATCTTCTTCACGAAGAAGCCCTCCCCCTTCTTGTGCTTGCCGGCCTCTACTATCTCCTTCTTGACGTCGGCGATCTTCCTTCGCAGTATCCCAAGGTGCTTGTTGGTGGCCTTGTTGTACTTCGTGCCGCTGTACTCTTCCTGGAGCTCCTCGAGCTTGCCCTCGAGCGTCTCCTTCTTCCCGGACATACCTACCATTGGATTGTTTGCGAATGTTTTTATCAGGATAAAACTAAAAGCCTGCCCAATTTAAAACTTGCCAAAATTGAATACTATTAAATACTTTTCCAGTAAGGTTAAACAGTCTGCGCAAGCAGGCAGTGAATATAAATGGCGAAAAAGAAGATGACAAAGAGGAAGGGTGGAAAGAAGAAGGCGACTAAGAAGCGCAAGAGATAAGGCAGTATTTACTGCCTTACTTCTTTTTCCTTTTCGTTTTTTGTTGTTGTTTTGCTGTTGTTGTTTTTCGCTACATTAGCTTCGGGAATCTCTTCTTGAAGTTCCTGTCGTTCTTGAGCATGTCGAACGTCTTCTTCATCTTGTTGAACTCGGTCACCATCTGGTGCACGTCCTTCTCGGTGGTGCCGCTGCCCTTTGCTATCCTGCTTATCCTCGACGACTGATGAAGCAGGCGGTCGTTCTGCCTCTCCTCCGCGGTCATCGACGCTATTATCACCTTGTACCTGTTCAGCTTCTCCTCACCCTGCTCCATCACCTCCTTTGGTATGTCGGTGGCGCCGAGCATGCCGAACACGTTCTTGAGCGGCCCCATCTTGCCCATCGCCTTGAGCTGCGCGTAGAAGCTCTCGAAGTTGAGGTTCTCGACGTTCGCCTCGGCATCGGTCAGGTTGGCCTCCTTCACCGCCTCCTGCACCTTCTCGAGAAGCGTGCCGATGTCCGGTATGCCCAGGAGCCCGCCTATGAACTTCTTCGAGTCGAACGGCTCTATGTTGTTGAGCTTCTCACCCGTGCCGATGAACAGCACAGGCGCCTTGGCCGCGTTGGAGGCGCTGAGCGCCCCTCCGCCCTTGCCCGAGCCGTCCATCTTGGTGACCACCACGCCCGATATGGGTGTGACCTTGTTGAACTCCGTGGCCTGCCTGCCGGCTATCTGGCCCACGTCGGCGCTGACAACCAGCACTCCCCTGTCTGGCCTGAACTCCCTGTTGACGTTCTCGAGCTCCCTTATCAGCTCGTCGTCAAGCGCGTTCCTTCCGCTGGTGTCGCAGATGATCACCTGCTTGTCCTTGAATCTCTCGTTGGCCTGCCTCACGATCTTGGCGGGGTCGCTCTCCCCCTTTATCCCGAAGAAGGAGACGTTGGCCGCCTTCGCCAGCGTCTCGAGCTGGGTGTAGGCCGCGGGCCTGGAGACGTCGCAGCAGATCAGTGCGGCGCTGAGCCCCCTGTCCTGGTAGAACTTTGCAAGCTTGGCTGCGGTGGTGGTCTTTCCTGAGCCGTAGAGGCCCATGAGCAGTATCCTCTGCCTCTTTATCTCAGGAGTATAAGATGAGCCCACGAGGCTTACCAGCCCCTCGTAGACCA
Source organism: Microcaldota archaeon (assembly GCA_028867285.1). Lineage (GTDB taxonomy): Archaea > Micrarchaeota > Micrarchaeia > Micrarchaeales > Micrarchaeaceae > JAGWFU01. The sequence continues at coordinate 4,741 of JAGWGP010000009.1, forward strand.
TGTTGGTTATGTAGTCCTTGGGCGATACCCCGGGGGGAGGCGACACCCTCAGCGCCTGCTCCTCTATCTGCCCGGTGAACTGGAGGACCAGCCTTACCTCTACGTCAGAGCTCAGGAGCGTCTTCTGCAGCTCCTTGGTGAACTCCTTTATCGTCTTGGCGTCTATTATGGTGGCGTTGGTCAGCCTTGCTATGGCCTTCCTGAGCCCCTCTCCCAGATCCATAAAACCAGTTATAATATTCTGTAAATTCGGCTTTTTATACCTATTTTATCATGAATATAACGTGGTTGATTGACGCTCGAGGCCAGGGTTGCGCAGGATCTTGACGGGAAGCTGGTGCGGCAGATAGAGCTGGCGCGCGGCACCCGCCAGGGAGGCGTCAGCGCGACTTACGACCAATTAATACGCAGTGGGGTTAGCGTGACCTATAACCAGGTTTACACGCATTTTAGGAAGAACGGGTGGCTCAAGGCCTACAGGAAGGGCGGCGCCTCGGAACTTACCGAGAAGGACAGGGAGGAGATAAGGTCACTGAGCGAGACACACGACACAAAGGAGATAATGAAGCGCACGGGATTCTCAGAGACCACGATCGAGGTCATAGTGGGCAACTACAGGGACAGCATTAGGGCAGAGAAGGCAAAGGGCAAGGAGGGTGGCCAGGCGCGCAAGCAGAGCGGAGTGGACGCGTTCAAGTGGTCTGAATGGATAAGGGTAATTGATTGAGGCTAGTTTTGACCCAGGCTAACCTGACGCTCAAGGGCGGTGCCGAGAGGGTGGTGATGAAGATAGCGGAGCACTACGGCGCCAAGGTCTATACCGCGGAGTACGACCCAAAGAAGAGCTTCGAGGGCTTCAAGGACGTGGACGTGGAGGTCATCGGAAGGGGCGGGATGAGCAAGCTTCTCCCTTACGGCAGGGCGTCGCAGGGGCTCAACTACGGGCTCTCGTTCTACAATTTCAGGATACGGGAGGATTACGACGTGATAAACGCGCACATAGCGCCCAGCCACTGGATAAGGAACAGGAACGAGCGCGTGCTCTGGTACGTGCACACGCCGCTCAGGGACGTCTACGACCTCTACCGCTATAGGCTGTCGTTGAAAAAGATGCACCAGAAGCCGGCATACATGATAGGCACGCGGGCGGTGAAGCTGATAGACCAGTCGGTTGTAAGGAGGATTGAGGGCCTGATAGCGAACAGCCGCAACACCCAGTCAAGGATAGAGAAATACTACGGCAGGCGCGACTCAAGGGTTCTTGGCGGCGGGATAGATTACAAGGATTATTCCAACAAGGGGGACGGCAGGTACTTCCTCTACGTCTCCAGGTTCTCGCCGAACAAGAGGCAGGACTACGCGATAGAGGCATTCGAGGCGTTCAAGAGGAGGGCGAAGGGAAGGTGCAAGCTGGTCGTAGCCGGCGCCGTGTCAAGGGACAGGTTCTATCACGATTATTATCTCAAGGTGGTGGAGATGGCGAAGAGGGTTGGTGACGTGAGAATCGTGGCGGATCCCAGCGACAAGCTTGTGAGGGGGCTGTACTCCAACTGCACCGCCGCACTCTACACTCCGATAAACGAGGACTACGGGCTCGTTCCCCTGGAGGCCATGGCGAGCGGCAAGCCCGTGATAGCGGTAAACGAGGGCGGACCCAGGGAGACCGTTGTAGATGGGAAGACGGGCTTCCTAACAAACACGCAGGCGGAGATGGCGGCAAGGATGCTCGACATTGCAGAGAACAGGTCGCTTGCCGAGACCCTTGGGAAGAGCGGAAGGAAGAGGGTGATAAAGAGCTACTCGTGGGGCAGCTTCTTCAGGGAGTTTGACAAGGAATTGAGGAAGGTATCAAGGTCGGGCTGAGGGGCTACCTCTTGGCGTCCCTCTTGGCCATCTCGGCCCTGTCCTTCTCGGCCTTGGCGGCATCCTTCGCCGCGTCAATCGCGGCCAGCTCCTTCTTGGTGAGCGTCGGGTTCATCGAGATTACGTACTTTGATATGACCTTGGACGCGAACTCGAGCACCCTCTTTATGTTGGCCTCTGTGCTCGTTCCGGTGCATATCATCTTCCCGTTCTTGAAAAGTATGATTACAGCCTTGGGCTCGGCGATTCTGAATATGGCGCCCGGGAACTGCTCGGGCTCGTAGTCCACAGCCTTGACCTCCTTTGAGAGGGCGTACAGGTCTATGACTGCGTGGAGATCCGCGCTCACCACTATGTTCTGCACCTTTATCTGTGGGATCTTCACAGGTCCCGTAGGGGCGGGTTCTATCTTAGCAGCCGTCAAATCACCAAACAATTATAAATTATGAAAGCAAAGGCTTAAATACAGATTAAGCTGGTCAGATGAGGAGCTACGGGGGAGTAGATATCATAGGTGCAGGCCTGGTTGGCCTCTCGCTGGCCAGGGAGCTCGCCGGCATGGGCATATCCACCACGGTTTACGATGGCAAGGGCAGGGTGTCTGACGGCGCCGCCAAGGCATCCGGCATATTCTCCGCCGCCGGGCTGGACAGGATAGGCATACCTTACAGGGATTCGGTGGTCAACACGCTGAACGGCGCTACCCTGCACGCAGGCGGCGAGGCGCTCAGGATAAAGGCCGGTGGGGTGCAGGCCTATGTGGCGGACAGGGGGATGCTGGCTGAGGCGGCGATGCGCGCAGCCGAAGAGGCGGGTGCGGAGGTGCTGCTGAACAGGAGGCTGAGCAGGGCCCAACTGCTTGAGAGAGCGCATGGAGAGAGGATAATTGTGGGTGCGGATGGCGCCGTATCCACGGTGGCGAGCGCTTTCGGGTTCCCTGACATAAAGGAGTACGTTCTTACCTACAAGGCCGAGTACGAGGTGGCCAGGATGCGGGACAGGAGCATGGTGGGCCTGTACTTTGACAACAGGATAGCGCACAGGTTCTTCGGCTGGACGGTCCCCTACTCGGAAACCAGGCTGGAGATAGGGATAGGGATAAGCGACAGGGCCAGGATAACAAGCGCCAGCGCGTTCAGAAGGTTTGTTGCAGAGGGAGGGATAGCGGAGCTGGAGGGCGGGGCCAAGATGGTGAACGGCTACGCGAGCCTGATACCGCTCACTGCAAGGAGGAGGACGGTCATCGGCAACGTCGCGCTAGTGGGGGACGCCGCGGGGCAGGTGAAGGCCACCACCGGCGGCGGGATAATATTCGGAGTGTCGTGCGCAAAGCTGCTCGCCCAGCAGATAAAGAGGGCGATAGGAGGCACCGGAAGGCTGCACGAGTATGACACCATGTGGAGGAAGAGGTTCGGGATGGACCTCAAGATGCACTCGATACTCCACAAGTACTATTCCACGGTGGACAGCCGCACCCTTGGGCTCTTCTTCAAGATGTCGAGGCTGTTCGGCTCTGAGGAGTTCTTCAGCAAGTACGGGGACATGGACAGGCCGAGCCTTATGCTGAAGCGGTTCTTCCTGAGGGGGCTGGCGAGATGAGCTCAGCTCCTCAGCGACACCATTGCGTTGTGGGCCAGGGAGATGAGCGGCTGGGGATAAAGCCCGAGCGCGAATATGAACAGTATCGCAACCAGCGCCACCGCCATGGCGTAGGGCTCTGCGGCTATCCTTGCGCTGTTCTTCCTGGTGTACATCTGGTTTATCACCCTGGCGTAGTAGTATATCGAGATGAAGCTGTTCAGTATGCCCAGCACGGCGAGCGCAACTAGCCTCGCGTCTATGGCGCTGGAGAACAGCAGGAACTTGCCCACGAACCCCATGAGCGGCGGAATCCCGGCCATCGAGAGCATCAGCACGGTGAGCGAACCTGCCGCGAACTGGTTCCTCCCGTGCAGGCCGGTGTAGTCGCTCACGCTCCTTATGTTGAGGCTCTCCATCCATCCGATTACGGCGAAAGCGCCTATTATCATCAGGGCGTGTGCCACGATCTGGAACGCGCTTGCCTCGAGTCCGAACTGGGTTGCGGCGGCGAGGCCGATCATTATGTATCCCGCCTGAGACACAGATGAGTAGGCAAACATGCGCTTGACGTTGGCCTGCGAGAGGGCGACTATGTTGCCGAAGAACATGGTCAGTATCGATAGGAGCACTATTATCGGCGAGAACTCGGTGGCGTAGTTTATGAATATGACGAACAGTATCTCGATCAGCGCCACGAACGCTATCTTCTTGTTCATGCCAGCCAGCATCGCGGTTATGTTGGATGGCGAGCCCTCGTAGACGTCGGGCACCCAGAGGTTGAACGGGAACGCGGCCATCTCGAAGCCCAGCGCCGCTATTATGAATATGATCGCCAGCGCTATTATGTAACCGCTGCTTATCTGGAAGTTGGGGGCCAGGTAGGTGAGGCCCATCTGCAGGTCGTAGGGGAATATCAGGGCGAGGGCGAAGGTGAGCACCGCCACGGATATTGCGCTGAGTATGAAGAACTTCACGGCGGCCTCTATGTGCCTCTTGCCGCTGTGGAGTATCGTGAATGCGGCGGGTATGGAGACTATCTCAAGCCCCAGCATTATCGAGAACAGGTTGTTCGCCGACGAGACCAGGAACATCCCCATGAAGATGAAGCTGAACAGCATCGAGAAGGCGGTGTAGTCCGTGGAGTACCTGTACGAGAGTATGTTGACCAGCACGGCCAGCAGCGAGAACGCCATTATGAAGAACATGGAGAAGGGATAGGCGTGCAGCGTGTTGGCGATGGTGATCTCGAGCGGGGAGGATGCCATTATCGCGGCGAAGACGCCTATGGCGACGAGCAGCACCGTGGCGGTGACGAAAGCCGCCCTTCTTGAGTTGGTATAGGCGAACAGCACCGAGAGGGCCACATACGCCAGCGTGAGGGCGATGGTCGCATACGCGGGTATCAGGTAGTACTGCATGGCTCTCACTATCGTATCAGGTTAAGCAGCAGGAACGGCATCGTGCCGAAGGCGAATATGAGCAGCAGGAGCAGGGCGTAGCCCAGCCTGTGGCCCATCGTGGTGGCCCCAACCGTTGACGACGCCTCCTTGGTGGAGAGCATCGACTTGTTTATCACGAAATACAGGTATGCCCCGAGCATGGCGATTGCGCCGAGCGGTATCAGCCCGTAGACGCCGAACGCCTGTATCGCGCCCAAGAATATCAGTATGTCGGCTATGAACGTAGCGGAGAACGGGAACCCTATCATCGCGAGCGTGCCGACGAGGAATATGTATGTGGTGGACCTGGCGTTGACCACCGTGCCCTTCAGCACCCTTATGTCCCTCTCCCCGAACACATGCTTGAGCACGCCCACTGCGAGGAACATCAGCGCCACCGCAAGCCCGTGCGACAGCATGGCGTAGGCCGAGCCGTAGATGCCGTAGTTGTTGACCGCGCTGATCCCGAACATGATTATCCCCATCTCCACTATGGTCGAGTAGGCGATTATCCTCTTGACGTCGGTCTGGCGCATCAGAACGAACACCGCGTAGAACGCGGATGCGGCTGCCAGAACGGCGACGTACTTGGAGAACTGCGCTGATATCGGGAACATGGTGAAGAGCAGGAGCATGCCGTAGCCCCCGTACTTTGTCAGCACCCCTGAGAGCAGCATCGACCCCTGGGTGGAGGCCTCCGTGTGCGCATCGGGGAGCCAGAAGTGCGTGGGGAACAGCGGCATGTTTATCATGAACGCCACGAACAGCAGCGCGAATATTATCATCTGGATGTTGGCTGGTATCAGGCCGGCGTGGGCCGCTATGTATGAAAGGTCGAACGAGTTGACGGGCGTGTAGAAGTATATGAGCAATATGGCGAGCAGCAGCAGCGCAGAGGCGAACAGCTCGTATATCAGGAAGTTTATGGAGGCGATCTTCCTGTTTGCCGAGCCGAGCGTGTTTATCATGAAGAACAGCGCGACCACGCCGACGTCCCAGAATATGAAGAATATGAAGAAGTTGGCGGACGAGAAGAGCCCCACTGATGCGAGCTGGAACAGCACCACCAGGAAGCTGGAGAGCCTGTGCTTCTCGTCCTCGGTATTCCCGGACATCGCCGCGGCGAACAGCACCGCCGAGGAGACCAGCAGCAGTATTAGCTGTATTATGCCGACATTGAGGTCGAGGCCTATGCCCAGCGAGCCTATGTAGCTGTACTGCTGCGAGAAGCTTGCCTTGCCGGCCTGTATCGAGAGCGCCAGAAGTGCGATGCTGAGGGCGAGCACTATACCGGTGGAGGCGGTGCTGATCAGCTTGCTGTGCCTCTCCTTGAGCAACGCTATCAGTACTAGCGCAATCGCGGGTATGGCAATGATTATCGGGAGTATGTTCATGGCCTCACAGCAGTCCGAATATTATTATCAATGCGGTTATGCCGCCGACAAAGATGGCGGCGTAGGTAGTCACGTTGCCGGATTCTATCCGCGACGTGGCGCGGCCCATCTCTATCAGCGAACTTGACACCACCCTCACCCTGCTATATGCCCAGTAGTCGAACCTGTCCACTACGTAAGCTATGGCGCCGAATGCGGCGGCTATGGCAAGGTAGGCCCTGTTTATGAATATGCTGTTGTATAGCGGTACTGAGAGGCTCCTGTACCTCCTAAGCGCCTGGGCAGCCTTTATGGCACTCCTGCTAGCGTATACGTAGTAGGACGCAACGAGAGCTGCGAGGGTGAGCGCAAAGGCCACAGCCGCATCCGCTACGTTAATCTGCGGGGCGGATATGCCGAGATAGGCGGGCGCCAGGAGGTAAAGCGCAGATGCGGCCACCGCGATTGCCGCGAGCACGTATATCGGGATCTTCATGGCAATGGAGACCGCCCTGTAGCCGCCCCTGACCTTGGGCGCTATGTTGTCGGGCGCCCTCCTGGCAGGTATGAGCAGCCACCTGAATATGTAAAGCCCTGTGAGGAGCTGCACTATCACGAGTATGGCGTAAACGAGCGGCGCTGAGACGCTTGCGCCCTCTACCGCCTGCTTGCCGAAGAAGCCACTTAGCGGGAATACGCCCGCAAGCGAGAGGACCCCTATCACCGACGCTATGAACAGCGGCCTGTGGGAGGCGCTCTCGTAGCTTCTCCACATCTCCTCCGTGTTGTTGGACTTGATTATCGCGCCCGCGTTCATGAACAGGAGCGCCTTGTAGAATGTCTGCATGATGAAGAGCATGATGGCGGCGCCGAGCGCGTTCAGGCCCAGGGCTATGAACATGAGCCCGAGGTCCTCTATGGTCGAGTACGCCAGCGCCCTCTTAATGTGGGTTGATACCAGGGCGTTGGTGGCCCCTATTACCGTGGATACGATGCCTATGGCGAGTATGGGCAGCAGCATGCCGTAGCCCGCATATATTGGGAGCAGTATTGCGATCATGAATACGCCCGCCTTCACCATTGTGGATGAGTGCAGGAAAGCGGATACCGGTGTCGGGCCCTCCATGGCATCGGGGAGCCACTCATTGAACGGAAACTGCGCGGATTTGGTGAACGCCGCGACAAGTATGAGGGAGAGCGCAACGGTAGCTGCTGCGGAGTGCTGGACGCCCTGGATCACCGCGAAGCTGAACGAGTGGTAGGCGGTCCAGAGCAGGAGCATGGCCCCGAACATCGCCAGGTCGCCTATGAGTATGGTTGTTATCGCCTTCCTGGCAGCGGTGGGTGCGGCCTCCTTGCCGTACCAGAACCCTATGAGAAGGTAGCTCGTGACGCCCAGAAGCTCCCAGCCGATGAACATAGTGAGGAATCCCCCGGATATCGCGAACAGTGCCATTGAAGAGGCGAAGAGCAGCATCTCGAAATAGTACCTGCCGTGCTCGCTGGGCAGCCTCATGAAGCCTATGGAGTATCCGAGCACCAGCGGGGTCACCCCGGCGACTATCAGGAGGAGCAGCATGTGTATCGGGGCCAGGGAGAAGTTCAGGACGAACGCATTCCCTGCGAAAGCGAACCAGTTGACGTCTTGGGCCTGCTGCTGCGTGCCCAACATTGACAGCGCGAGCGCGAAGGAGACGATGCTTGCCGCTAGCGCCACGTACTTGGTGGACCCGCGGCTCCCCAGGGCAAGAGAGGCAAATGCCCCAATGAGCATCGGCACTATGACGATTGGCGCGAACATATCATCAGTTCTTTAGTTTTGAGAGTTTGGTGACGTCCAGGCTCACCTCCTGCGCGGCGAGGTACCTGTAGAAGGCTATCAGCGCGAGCACCTCCATGGATGCCACGGTCCACATGCTCAGCAGGAGGGTGATTATGTTGCCGCTCCCCGTGAAGTAGAAGAACACCGTTGCTAGCAGCGTGCTCGCTATTATCCCCACCTCCACCGAGAGCATCATTATCAGGAAGTGCCTGCTAGCGGCCACGCCTGCTATGCCTATCGCGAACAGCGCGAAGCTCAGCGCCACGAAATCTATGAATATCATCTTCCCTTACCCAGAGACTTGAGCAGTACTATCGAGGATATGCCGGTCGCGAACAGGGCGAACGCGATCACGTACAGGACGCCGATGTTGGATGCCAGGGCGGACTTGATCATCAGCCCGGAAACCTGGTTCTCCTGCGTGACCGTACCCTGCCCCACGAACATCAGGTTGGTCGCGTACGCGACTATCAGTATCGGCGCCATTATGCCGAGCGCCAGGAGGCTCGTGTGCCTGAACCTCGAGAGCCCGGAGTTGGCGACCCCGACGAATATGTAGGTGGACACCCCGCCCACCATTATGAACAGCTGTATCAGCGAGAGCAGAGTCTGCTGCAAAGCAAGGAACAGTATGGAGTTGAACAGGAAGGTTAGCGAGAGCGCGAGCACCGAGTGGAGCACGTTCCTGAAGGTGAATATGAGCACCGCGGATATCACCTCCAGTGCCGCTACTGCCGCAAACAGGAGAGTGTAGTCCATCGCAACACGTCAGTCGAGCTCTTCTGGCCTCTTCACGAACTCCCTTCTGTCGTACCTCTCGAAGTCGTAGCTCTTGGTGAGAACCAGGCACTTCGGCGGGCAGACCTCCTCGCAGAGTCCGCAGAAGAGGCACCTCTCGATGTTTATCTCGGGCATCACCTTGGCGCCCTTGTCAGTGTCAACGTCCACCATCGTTATCGTGCTGTTGGGGCAGATCCTTGCGCAGGCGGAGCAGCTTATGCAGGTCTTCATGTCCAGCTTCTCCACGCCGCGGTAGTTGTCGGTGAGCGACTCCCTGTTCTCCGGGTACTCCATAGTGTAGGGCTTGCTTACGATCTGCTTGAGCACCTCGATTATGGGCTTTGCCGGGTTCGCCGCCATCCAACCACTATCTAATGAATAACATGAAGGTAATTAATAGGTTAGCTACGGCCAGGGGCATCAGATATGCCCAGCCCAGCCTGAGCACCCTGTCCATCCTCATCCTCACCGTTGTTGCCCTTATCACCATTATGAATATCGTGAGCAGCGCCACCTTGAGCATAAGCCAAACAAAGGGTGGAATCGGGGCGGGGCCAAGCCACCCGCCGAGGAACAGTATGGAGACTAGCAGGGAGCCTACGAGCACCCTTGTGTAGTCCAGCATCAGCGAGATTAGGTAGTAGGGCGCGCTCACCTCCACGAGCCAGCCGGCTATCAGCTCGCTGTCCGCGTCCCTGAGGTCGAATGGCGGCCTCTCCAGCTCGGCGAGCAGCACTATGAAGAACACCACTATGCCGATTGGCATGGAGAGGGCGAACCAGCCGGTGTTCTGCATGCCCACTATGGAGCCGAGGCTGAAGCTGCCGGCCAGCATGGCCACGGCCAGTACCACGAGGAACATCGGTATCTCGTAGCTCACGAGTATGATCACGGACCTCTGTGCGCTTATCGAGGAGAACTTGTTGCCGCTCGTCCACCCTATGAGGAACATCAGCAGCGGGCTGAATGACAGCAGCACGAACACGGCGAGCAGGGCCAGGCTGGTGTTTATCCCCACGAACGCGTTGGTGAACGGGATGAATGCCATTATGATGACGAAGAGCCCGAACATCAGCGGCAGCATCACGGTGAACAGCGGCCTCTCGGCGCTCGAAGGGACTATGTGCTCCTTGGAGAGCAGCTTGACGAAGTCCGCCAGGTTCTGGAGGAAGCCGAAGGGGCCTACGTATGTGGGGCCGTGCCTGCCGTGGGCCCTGGCCACCACCTTCCTCTCCAGCCAGCTGAACAGGTAGGAGAATGCGATGATGATAATCGAGAGCGCTATGAGGAATATGACGAGGGCGGCGAGCACCGAGACCGCGGCGAGGGCCGTGCCGTTAAGGTAATTGGATAGGAGGGAGCTTATTGCGGCGAAGAAGGTGCCTATGAAAGGCGAGCTTATCTCCATCTGAATCGATTATTAATCTTATCTTCCATTAATAAATGTATTGCTGGATTTTGTCGTGGTTTGATGTTGAGCGAGCAGGCGGCGAGGATAGTGAGGGAGGGCAGCGCCAGGATAAAGGTAAAGCGGGCGGGCATGCTCCAGTTCCAGATATTCAACATAAGGAGGGTCAGGGCCGGGCAGGACGAGTTCGTCGAGCTGTGGCTGGACAGGGTGATAGACATGAGCGAGCTCGAGAGGCTGGCCAACGAGCTCGGCCTCCCTGTGGAGACCCAGAACGGCAGGGCCTTCCCCGAGGGGAAGGGGGCCAAGGACTTCATCTTGGATTGATCCCGCCTGTTGCCGCGAGCTCTCTCCTCAGGTTCATTAGTGTGACCCTAGAGTGGTCGTGCTTGAGATCAGAGTCCCTTACTTGTGATGCCCATCCGTCGGCTATTGCCCTGATGTCCGGCCTCTTTAGCAGCCGCCTGACCTCATCGGGATGGTACCGGTAGGCGTCGAGCAGCACTGTGTCCCCGCTGTTGTCAGCACTCAGCGCGATAGTCCTGTCGCTGAGCAGCTCGCACAGCAGGGAGCCGTATCTCTTTGCTATTGCGTGGGCCGCGGTAGAGCCGTTGGCGTTGGCGTACAGCAGGCATTCCCCGCCGTGCGACATCAGGCCCCTTGCTCCCGCCTCGCTCTTCTCGGCTATGATGGAAGCTGCGTTGGTTCCCCCGGCGGCCTGGGCTGCCAGGATCCTTTGGCTCTTCATTGCCACGTTGCGTATCTTGATGTCGTTGGGGTGCCTGTTCAGGATCCAGATGCAGAAAGGGGTTCCGCCGTAATCGGCGAGCGCGAGCCTCTCCCTGGCAATGGCAAACATCGCGAAGCCGTGGAAGCCGGTCAGCTTGAGTATGGTATGCAGGGCCTCCTTGTGGCTCATGGCATCCGGGGCCTCATCAGGCTTATGCCTTGCCGCAGCCTCGACTATGGCTACCGCCGCCGCTACCTTCTCTATCCTGGCGGGCGTCTCGTACCTGAACGTCCCGAGCTTTTTCAGGTGCTCCGCTATGGAGGTAACACTGATGTCAGAGCGCTTGGCGCCCTTTGCTGCCGATATCGTCTCCGTCATTCTCCCCCACAATCCTATGGGGGTTTGGGCTATTTAGAGCTTGCATGCGGTTACGTCAGCCGAAGCCCGGGTTGGTCACGTTGACGTAGCCGTATGCGTTTGCCATGCTGCCCCCGTACGTATAGTTTAGCAGCAGCAGGTAGCTGGTGGACGGGCTGGCTACGGGTATCGGGATGTTGCTGCAGGTGACCCTCAGGTGTACCGACTGGTTGACGCCCACTGTGTAGTTTATCGTGGCGTTGAGGGCGAGCCCAGGCACATAGCATGCGACATGGTTCACCGTGATCGGTGCCGAGAACCTGTTGGTGAAGTTTAGCGAGGCAGTATTGTTTGCGTAGTCATACGCCTCTACTCCGCACCCTATGGAGGTGTTGAGGAGCTTGCAATAGTTAGTGAAAGCTGATCCCCACCTGGTGGTGTTCTGCGAGATGTTGAGCGCCCTTATGAGCGATACGCCGTTGACGTGTGCCGTGGTTGCCGCGGTCTGGTTGACCAGGGAGAAGAGCTGGAGCAGGTATCTTGAGCCGATCTGCGTCGAGTTGATCAGCGCGTAGCCGTTGGCCATCAGGCCGCCCCTGGGCACCATGTATGTGGAGCAGACGTTGGTGGTGCCGTTGGCGTAGGCCAGGCCCCTGCACACCCTCGTGGAGTTGCTGGAGTTGAACGACGGATTGGCCTGTATCACGCTTGTGAAGAACCCGTAGCTGTTGTAGAACATGTTTGACACCCCGAACGTCGAGTTGGAGTAGGATATCGTCGAGCCGACCAGGGTGGTGTTGGTGTAGGTGAACCTCGCCCTGTAGACCGGGACGTCTGGATTTGCCTTGAGGGCCTGCACAAGCACGTTGGCCTCTGTGGGCTGGAACGACGCGGAGGCCATCCCGGCGCACGTGGATCCGTTGCTGGCGTTGAAATACGATACTATCTTTGTCCATCCCTGGTCGTAGCTCGCGCACATGCTCGTGGTGTTGCTCGTCCTCATGAATATTATTGAGCGGTTGGAAGCGGCGAACGTGGTGGATGGGACCTGGAAGGTCGACGCGACGTACTGGACGTCCTGCGGGCCCTCCACCCCCTGCATCCAAAGCGTGTAGGCGGCTGTGCCGTTGGCGTATGTGGCGTATGCGCCGTTGGCGTATGCTGTGGTCGGGAACATGTTCTCCGCGACCTTGGTCACTATCTGCTGCGGTATCGCGAAGAGCTGGTTGAACATGGTGATGTTGTATCTGTCAGCTATCGCAGACGATGACTCGAATCCCGCGTTGGCGAAAGAGAAGCTCTGTGTGTATGTTATGTTGCGGTTGGGTATCGAGGTGAATATGTTGGCCTGCTCCGCCTGCGAGACGTTTATCCCCATCGAGTAGGAGGTGGCGTTCCTGTCCTTGATCGGAAGCACGTGTGCAGGGTCCGCGACAGCGGAGAACTGGTATGGGCCGTTGGATGTGAATGTGTAGTTGGTCTCCACCGCAACGGTCTTGCCTGCGGGTATCGAGACCTTGGAGTAGCTCTGCTCCGCGCCGTTGACGTAGAAGCCGACCACGAGGTTGCTTACCGCAGAGCCCTTGTTTGCCAGCACTATGCCGAAGTATGCGGTCTGGTACGGATACACCGGCTGCGTGCTGTTGGTCACCAGCTTGACGCTGAGGTCGTAGTTGGGGCTGTAGAGCACCAGAGCCGCTACCAGCACCACCGCGACCGCCACTATAGCTATGCCTATATACAAAACAACGTTCTTGTCCATCTGATCATCTTCCCTTGAGTTCCTTGATTACGGCCCTGGTCTTGTCCTTGATAGGGTTGGTAAGCGAATCTATGTAATTGGAGACCCACGCGTCGGCGTCGTACCTGTCCCCCATCTGCGGGGCGGTGAGGAAGTACTTGCCCTTTGCGTTGTCCACTATGTGGGCCTTCTTGAGCTGGAGCAGATGATACCTGAGCGTCTTCTCGTTTATCTCGCCCCAGGACTGGTTTATGTATGCGGAGAGCTCCTCCACCGTCGGATCCTTCCTCTGGCCGAACTGGAAGTAGAATACGGAGTCGAGCACCGAGATCGCCGTGAGCCTCGACTCTCCGGGGCTTATCACGCCGAGCGCGAGCGCCATCCACCTCACTATGGACCTCCTTGTCTCTACCACCTCCTTGGTGACCCTGAGGTTCCTGAGCGTGAGCTCATGCTCTATCAGATTGGCCTCGTTTATCTCCATCAGTAGCACTCGCCTTGTTGCAGGATTAACTACTCTGCTTGAATCTATAAATATCTTAGTGTTGATTATAAGTCCGTGGCCTGTCATCGGTCACGGATGATCATAGTGGCGACCGTAGACCTTTCGACAGAGTTTGAGCCCCAGGTGCTGAAGGCCTACACCAAGAACGAGGCGGTGATGAAGATAACGATCAAGGGCCTCGATCCCTCAAGGACGTTCTGGTGCGAGTGCGACATAAACGTCAAGCCGCCGCTAACGCTGGCACACGACAAGGAGCTTGGCCTTGGCAGGACCAGGATAGGGATAATAAAGCCCAACGGCACGATACAGAAGCCCATCAGGCTGTACACCAGCCCGAACAACTTCCCCGACGAGTACCCGATCTCGATAGTGGCCTACGTCTACGACGAGGACGGGGCCATAGCTGAGAGGCTTGAGTTCTCGAAGGGGATAAGGTGCGAGGGCTAGGATGGCCAAGAGCTACAGGATAAGCAGGGGCAAGGAGTACATCATAGTGACCGTGGACGACAGCGGGGCCTACATAATAAAGGACATGGCAGGCAGGAAGATATTCCTCTCCAAGTACCAGGCGAAGCTGATGAAGTTCGGGATCAGCAGCGTGATCGGTGACTCGCTGAAGAGCAGCGACGAGGACGTCAGGATAGAGGAGCTGAAGGGATAGCTACGCCTTCAGCATTGACGACAGGGTGAACTCCTTGTAGTCGGTGCGTATCCCTATGCCCTCGAACCTCGTTATGGGATTGCCGGAGGTCAGGCACCTGTAGAACTCCTTGACGTCGCCCGAGCATCCCCTCTCCAGCGCTGAAGAGAGGTCCTCTCCCCTGACGCCCGTCCTTATCAGCGACAGTATGCCGCTGGTCTTGGGATGCCTGGCGGGGCCTGAGTCGATCATGTTTACCTGGCACACCACTATGAGCGCGTTTACGTTCAGCACCCCGTCCTTGATGGCGAGCACGCGCAGGAGGCCATTGTAGAGCTGCCTGAAGTCCTGATGCGATTCAGCCGACTCGAGGCCGGCCACGCCCATCCTCATCATTCCACCGGTATCCTCTGTGGTGCGATACCTTCTTCAGCCTTCTGTCTTAAGCCCCAACTTCCGCAGGTATCTCTTAGGCTCGCGCTGCATGGACTCTATTATGCACGCATGCATGTCGTTTAGGTTGCCGCCGAAGCCCAGTCGCAGCGCGTCACCCACCCTTGGGCCGCTTATGCGGGACCTCCTGAGGTACTCCGCGACGTTGCCGCCGACGTGGCTGACCAGCACCAGTATGAAGTAGGATTCCACGTCGAGCCTGCCATCCCTTGCGGTGGCCGCCTTCTTGATCGGTTCCAGATCCAGCCCCAGGCCCATCGCGTATTCCACGCCGTTGAGCCTGTGCATCAGCGTCTTGTAATTCCTGTCGGAGAGATTGAAGGCCTCGACCACTGCGTCGCCCTTCAGACCCATCTTTCCCATCACGTTTACTGCTGAGGGGCTGAGTTTGCCCAGGTTCTCCAGTACGGTCCTGGGTTCGATCCCTTGCCGGGAGGAGAGCTTTCTGTCGGAGAAAAAGGCCGTGTCGGGTACAGAGTTGAATGTTGCCATTCGCACACTGTAGCAACACTTGACTTAGGGGTTATTTAATCCTTGCCAAGCGGCGCTTATAGGAAGATAAACCACTACTCCGTGAGCCCTATCAGGCTACCTATTATCGAGAGGATGAATCCTAGCACAAGCCCTCCGCCGTCGAAGAGGCTTATTATTGTGAACGCGAGCGCCACCGTGGACCAGTACTTTATCGAGCCCTTCTTCCTCTTGTGGTGCACCTCGATCGCTGATACCATCAGCATTATGCCAGATATCATGCCGAGCAGCGTGTAGAAGCTGAACGTGTTGTAGATCGGTATCAGCTGGGGAACGGGGTTCGTGGCGTTGTGGAGTATGAGGCTTATGAAGGAGGTGAACACGCCCCCGATCAGCGTGACTATGCCGCCCACTAGCAGGAATATGAATATCAGCGTGTGCTTCTCTGCCATCCCACCTACCGGTAAGAGCTGGCAACTAAATCCTAAATACCTTTCGTACGGGGCTCACTTCTTGGCCGTGCGCAGTATCTTGGGGTTGAGCTTCCTCTTGGTGAAGATCGCCGACTTGTAGCACCTGTTGGAGCAGAAATAGTTTATCGTGCCGTTGGCGTAGACGAACATCGTGCCCGTCCCCTTCTTCAGCTCGTTGGAGCAATAAGTGCACTTCAT